>CAZNNK010000649.1:0-4445 GCA_964574085.1 uncultured Coleofasciculus sp. | reverse complement strand
TCATATCGTGAATAGTCAATTGTAGGGGCGGGTTTAGCCGTTTCATCTTGATACCCACTGATAACCTATCAACCAAACCCTCCGTCATCGGTAATATCATTTCCTTTTACCTTGCAACCTTCCTTCTGCCCTCTGCCTTATCCTAATTTTTACCATGGACTCCCCACTAAAGTAAAAGCACTCCAATAATAAGGATGCGTCAATTCTCTATCCGGTAAATCAGCTAACTGGGGCGGTAAAGCAATAGTCTGATTCGGAGTCACCAATTGACCATTTTCTAATCGTACCTCACCCCGAATCATCGCTAACTGTGCCTGTCGTAGGGCTTCAGCTTTAATCGGCACTTCTTTAAGAAGGGAATAAAATGTGGTCATTAATCCCAATGTTCCTTCATCGCTGACATACCAAAGACTTCCCAAGGCTGATTTTACTCCCGCTTGTACCGCTAACCCGGTAAATCCTAACTCAGCTTCTTCATTCCCTAACGCCGTGCGACAGGCGCTTAATACCATCAGTTCCACAGGTGGATTATTTAATTCCAGTTCTCGGATTTGGTCAAGGGAGAGTTTAGTCTGCCAAAACTGGATATAAGAATTTTCCGGTTTACCGGATTTAAACTCACCGTGGGTGGCTAGGTGCAGGATACCAAAGGGAGTTTCATTACGAACGCTTTTCAGCTTTTCGGGGGTAAACGTAGAATTAAGAAACGATTGTCCCTGCCAAAGTTTATCGGTAATTGTCGATAATTCCACCGGGACAGCCGGTAATGGACTTTGATCCGTAAATTCCGCCGCCCCCATCGCCAACACGTCCAGATTCCTCACATCCACATAGCGAGTATCCGTTAAAGATATACTGGGCATTAAATTAATATTGTATTTCTCCAATATAAACTCATTTCCATCATGTAAAACCGCCATGGGTAGTGAACGCAAACCGCTATCTACGAGAAAGGCAATTGTATTAATGTCGTGGGTTTTTAACTCGGCTTCAACGGGTGCAACTAACCATTGATAAAGCTGTTGCGATAAGGGTAAGTAAGGACGAGGAATCGCAATACTGGTAACGGCGCGACGTAACTGTTGAGTAGTGTTGAGAACCTTTTCTCGTGTCGCACCGGGTACAGAACGTCGTATCGGTTTCCCTTCAGCAGTCACAATAATCAGTTCCAATTGATCCTGACTCCTGTCGCGTTCCGTCTCAGCCCCCCCTGGTTTTTGGTTTTGATCTAATCCAGCAATGGGCGTTAGCGAGGGGGCGTTACTGGGAACAAATACAGCGTATAATAGCGCCGGTTTAGTTCCCGTTGCTTGTTCAATGCGGTTGAGGATGGCTTGGGATTGGGCTTGGGTGATAATCGGTGTTTCTAAAAGCCCAAAATAGTCTTCATACTGACGGGTAAAATAGTCTTCAACTTCTGCCACAATATCCAATTCTAGGGCAGGAATTTGGGCTTGCAGGATTGGTGGTTGGTCTTCAGGCAATTTTAGTAGATTGACGGGATTGATGTCAGGATTAGGGGGTTGGTCATCTGGGGATGGGTCATTAGGAAAGGAGTTATCTGGGGGCGGGTTATCTGGACGGTCAATACTAATAATTTGCAGATTCCCTGCGGTATGGGTAAAGAGAAAGGACTCTTCTGAATTAATCGTAAAGTCACCACTGGAAATTGCCTCGATTGTTCCATTTGTTGTTGCATCGCCGACAATAAAGGGAATTTCCCCATTTCCACCATGGCGAATCGTAATTGCACCACCACCATTACCCCCCGCCGTGGAGAGACTGGTTTCAATTTCGTTGCGATTGCTGAAGCTATTGGTGGCGCGGAAGAATTGTCCCGTGGTAATTTCTACTGTACCGCCGATGCCATTATTGCCGCCTTCAGCATTAAGCTGTCCAATTTGAATATCTCCACTGGGGTCAAGTGTGACATCACCTCCATCATTAATACTGCCACTGCTGTTAATATTTTCTGTGGTAATCGCTGTGGTTGCATTTAAGAAAATCTCACCGCCACTAAGTCCAGAACTATTTAAGTCGCGGGTCGAAATTACCCCAGTAGTTGCGGTTAGGTTAATCCGTCCTCCGGTATTATTCGAGTGACTCGAATCCACGTTAATTGTGGGCAGATTAATCTCAGTCGCCTCAATTATAATATCGCCGCCACGGGTTTGAATTGACCCAGAACCCACAGCCGTAATCATTCCTGGACTGGCTAAGGTAATGTTACCCCCAGCCGTGGATAGAGTGGGATTGGAGAGGGAAAAATTCCCACTCATTAGCAGGTTAATTTCACCTCCACCAAGACTGGTAATTTCAGTTTGACCACCGGGATTGATGATATCGCCTGTGCGAATGTCTTGGTTCGCTTGTAAGGTAATTGAGGTATTATCGGGTGTGGTCAGACTAAATCCTTGCGTGTCAATTGAACCTGAACCTGTGGGGGATTGTAAGGTTAATGGGGCGTTAAACGGAGTATCACCTGCTAAGGTAATTGCACCACTACTATCAGTACGTCCAATCGTAATTGAGGTAAATCCCGGTTGCAATTGGGTTAACTCGGTTGCGGTTAAATCGAGAATGCTGGGACTTCCACTATCAGCCCCTCCCAGTTGAATGTCTTGGCTAGGCGTTAAGGGTTGCATGATTAAGTTTCCTGTACCAGAAACCGTTCCGGCAATATTAAGTTCATCCCCAGTCAAGGTTAGATTTCCGGTCTTGCCATCTAAATTACCACTTACGCTGGCATCAGTGTTGAAGACAACGGTATCGTCTGAGTTCCCGCCAGTCAAGTTGGAGAAGTTGGTAAATTCTATATCATTGACGGTTCCCTGATTTGTATCGGTAATCGTCCAAGTGTTGGCGGTATCGGTGGCAATTAAGCGGCTATTAATATTATCATTTCCAATCACTCCTTCCACATCTTCTGCCCCAAGTGCCGCTAAGTCTACGGTTAAGGGAGTGGTAACGGCGGAGTAGTCGAGGGTATCTGTTCCTGCGTTACCAGTAATCGTGCCAGTGATAGTTGCACCGTCACTAAATACAAAGGTATCATCAGCACTGCCGCCACTAAGATTACCGATATTTTCAAAGGTTAAGTTATTGATACTGCCTTGGTCGATACCTGTGAGAGTCCAAGTTGTGTTTTGATTGGCACCGACTAAAGTTGACCCGCCAATAATATTAATTGCCTGGGACGTCGCATCATTATTTAAGGTAATTCTACCTGTACTATTGGAATTACCTATATCAATCGTTGTGAACGTATCGGAGAGGGTTTGCAGTTCGTCACTGTTGAGGAAAACCGGAATTGGATCTCCCGTTCCGCCAATTTCTAACGCTAGGTTGGGGGTTAATGGCTTTAAATTGAGACTACCCGTACCTGTGATCGAATTGCCCGCGTCAAGATGAAGTTTATCGGCAGTTAGAGAAATAGTTCCATTCTCGGATTCGATGGTTCCTTGCACCAAGATACCTGCATCATCGGTGCTAGTTCCTTGTAGCGTAATCGTACCATCTTGGGATGCGATCGCGTCTTCAACTCTGATTCCTTGTTGAGTCGTACTCGTCCCTTCTATGGTAATCGTACCACCCTGGGATTCTATATTGTCTTCAACATTAACCCCGATGTCAGCCGTACTCGTACCATTAATCGTTATCGCGCCACCCTCGGAACGAATTGGATTCTGAATCCTGAGTCCATTAAACCCTTCACTGACTCCCGTAATCGCGATATCACCACCACCAGAATTGACTCGCGCATCAAACTCAATCCCTTCTGATTGGTCACCCGTACCACTCAGGGTAATATTACCGCCCTCAGACGTAATTTGTCCGCCACCAACCAGATTAATTCCCTCAGCATTATTGATAGTTACACTCGTATTACGACCCCTGCCTTGGATGGTAATCTCTCCACCTTCAGAATTAATTGGTGCTTCAATTTGTAAACCCCTACCATCAGTACTCGTACCATTTAGATTAATCACCCCACCCCCGGAGTTAAGTTCGCCACTAACCATAATGCTTCCTGCCGTGTCTGCATTATCATTCGCTTGGATCGTAATATCTCCCCCTGTGGTATCAATTAGTGCATTAATCGCCACTCGCCCCTGACCATTATTATCACTATCAGATATTAGGGAAACCTTACCTGCAGTTGTAGTTATCTCTGCATTAACATCAATATTGTTATTCGCTTGGGCAGTTAAACCAACGTCTGGTGTCACCATATTCACCGCCTCCGTAAACGTAATATTATGGGTGGCTTGCAACGTGACATTGGTTGTGGCATTATTAATCAGACCCACATTAATCATGGTGGTTCCGGTAGCTGGTGGATCGGCAAATTCATCGACCTGATCTAAACTAGCTACCGTCCCCGTCGCCGCCACAATTTCTAAATCAAAGGGATCAAGTAAAAGCATTCCCGGATTCCCTTGGGG
>CAZNNK010000648.1:819-4451 GCA_964574085.1 uncultured Coleofasciculus sp. | reverse complement strand
AAGGAAAACTTCCCTTTGATTAAGGAATAAAAAACGAATTGACAGTTGTCTCTTATTTCTAGCTACAATCGAGGGCGAGTGTGGTTTTTGTGAGGAGTTATAAAACCATGACGACTTATGGACGTTTGGGAAAAACGGCGTCTTCAGCGTTGATATTCGCTACCTTAGGTTGCTGGGTGACCAGTGTCTCAGCGACACAAGCGACGCCTGTTGAATCGTCTGATCAGCAGCCGACCGATTTGGCTGAGTTCATTGACACGTCAGGAGTAGACCCAGGACTGTCTCCGTCAACTGAAACGGGACAGGTGACTTCTACGGTTGAGACAGCCTCCCCAGTACCCGAAGCAGACATCACCACTGAATTAGCGGTATCCGCCACCAGTGAAGTCGGGATGATCACGTCAACGGATTCCCGAATCGAGTCCGAAGATGCCTTTGGGGACACCAAAGTTCAAGACTTAGCCCAAGCCTTACCAGAAATGGAGGAGGCGAATGATCCCACCGTTCCGGAACCCCTGTTCGTTGATCCCCTAGAGGCTGTAGAAGAATCTGACCCGATGGGTCAAGTGACCGGTGTCTCTCAGTTGCGAGATGTTTCCCCCGGAGACTGGGCGTATGAGGCGCTGCGAAGTTTGGTGGAACGGTATGGTTGTATTGCCGGATATCCAGATGGCACATTTCGGGGGAATCGGGCGATGACCCGGTATGAATTTGCCGCTGGGTTGAATGCTTGTATGCAACAAATTGAGCGGTTGATTGCAGGTCGTTCCGAGTTTCCCACTGGGGATTTAGAGACATTGCGGCGGTTAGTGCTGGAGTTTGAGGCAGAAATCGCTACCCTAGGGGCGCGGGTGGATAATTTAGAAGGTCGGGTCGCCTTTTTGGAGGATAATCAGTTTTCGACAACAACGAAACTGTTTGGGCAAGCAATTGTCGGGGTTCAAGGGCGTAGTAGTGATAATGACTTTGAATCTGTCTTCAACACATTTGCCGAGGGCAATGCTTTTGAAGACCCCGATACAGAGATTAATGTCATTAACAATGTCCAACTGAGTCTGTTTACCCAGTTGAGTCCTCGCAGTTTACTGCTAACCAGTTTACAAGCAGGTAATGGTAGTACAACGACGACTGATCCTGGTGCAGAGCCTTTCTTCTTAGATAACTATGTCGGCTTGGGGTACGAAGGGGATACTGATAACGATGTGATACTCACCGACCTCAACTATCGTCAGCTCTTTGGCAGTAACTTCGCCGTCATTGTCGGACCAGAAGGGGTAAACCCAGTCAACGTGTTTCGGGGAGTTAACCGGATTGAAAGTGCGGGTTCTGGACCCCTGTCTCGCTTTGCCCAACGCAACCCGATTATTAATACTGGTAATGGTAGCGGTGGGATCGGCTTTGATTGGCAAATTGCCACCCGCATCAGTTTACAAGGTGTCTACTCAGCCAGCACGCCAGAAGATACAGATAATGGGGGTATCTTTGGCGGAGACAATGGAGAAACCTCGATCGGGGCACAGTTAATTGTCTCTCCTTTAGATACATTGGATATCTCTTTCCAATACATTAATGCCTATTCTCCTTTTGGACGATTAGGAACAGGTGTTGGGGATGACTTACTAGCGCTACCTGGTGCCTCAGGCAGGGCGCCGATAAATACGGATGCTTTTGGGGCGGGTTTGGAATGGCGAGTCACCCCCCGGATAACCGTTGGTGGTTGGGCTGGTTACACTAACTCTGAGTTAACAGGTGGGGGATCAGGAGATGTTGAGACGTTTAACTGGATGGCTTTTCTCAATCTCCCGGATTTATTTGGCGAAGGGAACATGTTTGGTTTGTACGTAGGACAACCGCCTCGAATTACGGACAGTGACCTAACCACAGGCAGGAATGTCCCTGACTTTACCAACTATGGCGGAACTTTTGCAGATTTCTTGGATGGGACAGAGCAAATTGGTGAGCCGGGAGATCAACCGGATACGACAACTCACGTAGAGGCGTTCTATCGCTGGCAAGTGGCAGACAATATCAGCATTACGCCGGGAGTGATTGTGATTTTCAATCCCCTGCACAACGATGACAACGATACGATTACCATTGGTGCTATCCGCACGACCTTTACGTTCTAGGTTCAGGTTAGCCGGATAATCGTGGGTAGCAGGGTCGGTTTGAATGTTTAAATGACCCCTCTCTTTTACCAGGGTGGAGAGGGTTCAAGATCACCTGAGTTTGTGGATAGTTATAGCTCGATCCTAAGCTGTGTCTACATTTGAGTTTTCTGATGAAGTTTGTGTAAAGATGCCCCCCTAGAGGAACTGCACTCAGTCGCAGGCGTCATAGTTCAGTAAGAGCTGGAGAAATTACCAATAACCTGCGTTGTCTCATCTGTGCATCCACCAAGTTGGCAAGCAGTTTTAGAGTATTTTATCCCCCTCTTCTTGATCAATACTTCGCGATCTGACTTTGTTCAGGATTTAATCAGGACGCACCAATAGTAGACGTTGGGTCTCGAAGTCAGTTAAAAATACCTCGGTTCTTTTAGTTCATTCACGAATGGAGTCTTAAAGATGATTCTCAAATCACTACGCTACATTGTCGGTTTAGGCGTCGCTGGTGGCTTAGCCGTTTTACTAGCCCCAGGAGCCAATGCTCAAATTGAAGTTACAGGCGGAGAAATGGCGGGTGAAGCCGCTTTCTTTGTGCCAGGAACGGATGCGGCGGGAAATGTCACGTTATTTGACGCGGCTGTACAGAGGCTGGAATTAGAAACCTCCAATGGTTTAACCACAACGTCTGTATTTGTTCCCAGCGCTGCTACCTTTACCGACAATGGAGATGGTATGCCCAACAGTGGTGACACAGGAGTATTACAGGGAAAACTGACGGGACTAGCCGCTATTGGTGGTAGCACGTTTGCCTTTTCCGGTCGAGATACAGTCCTTGACTTTACGCTGAGTTCCTTTACTCAAAACTTGGGTTTTGACGGAACCCTGATTAGTCCTGACGACGAGGGTAGTGCGCCACTGGTTTTCTTGCCAGTTCTCGGTGCTTCTGTTACGAATGAAGGGTTTTCCGCCGCAGATGGTGAATTGCAGGTGGGTGAGTTTGAAGCTGACCTAGATGCTGGTTTGATTGATTTGCCTGCGAGTGTAAGTTTGGGAGACTTTGGCAGCACGACGGTATCTCAAGAGGATTCTTTGGCGCAAACTCTCAAGTTCAAGTTTGAGGGAGAAGACTTAGCTTTTGAAGAGTATGGGTTGGCAATCAATGGTAGCCAAGTCAGTTTTGTTGGTGAAGCCAATAAAACATTTGAGATTGAAACCGTTGGTGACGACGAAGCGGCTCAGTTCAAAATTAAGGGCGAACTTGGTGTCGTAGATGTCGCGATCAGTGATGCCGAGTATGATCAATTTGATCAGTTGGAACAAACGGATGATCTAAAAAAATTCAAGATTGAAGGTGAAAGCGAGGGCTTTGCCACACTGTATGGTTTTAATACCGCCGCTTTTAGTAGCACGGGCGAAAGCGAGACGAAGTTCGAGTTTGAGCAAGAGGGTGGTGCGAAAATCACAGGTGAAAGTACTGGCGATGTCGCCTTCAGTGCGATCGCGGGGTTAGGCGGCACCAACACG
>CAZNNK010000648.1:0-809 GCA_964574085.1 uncultured Coleofasciculus sp. | reverse complement strand
GACGGTAGCTTCACCATTGAATACACGAACAATAACAACTTTGAATACGACTTCGGTGATGACGATGACCTAATCGCCGTTTGTAACGCTTGCGCGAATCCAAGACTAGTCTTCGATACCGACATTGATTTCGGGAACAACACGATCACTCTAGTTAGAAACACCGACACTAGCAGCACGTCCATCAACTTTGTTAATGCCAGAAGTGGTGACACATTCGTCTTCACAGGTGATGGTTCCGGAGCAGCAGCCGTCTCAGAAAGTTCGGGAGTTTCAGTTAGTGCAGGAGCTTCAGCAAGTGCAGCAGCAGAAAGCCGTACTACCACAGCAGCAGGTGCTAACTCGTATAACACCAATGTTGCCGCTTTCTCGGGTACTTCCAGCACCGCTCAAAGCCAGTACCAAATTTCTAACTCCATCCGTTTCCAGAGTGTCAGTACTGTTCAAGGGCGGGTCAGCGTTGATTATCAAGAAAGTGGCGGTGAACGCTATCTTATCGCTACTCGCACCAATCGCGGTCGAGCTTTAGGTCGCCGAGGCTACAAGATGGTTGGTGCTAGCAGTCGCGTCTTCCCGGGTTTGGTGGGTCTGCGCCAGATTTCCGATGAGGAACTCGACACCGTTGTCGAAGATGATACCGCGATCGACACAGGTGACACCACGACTGTCGATGATGAAACCAATATCGATACGGGTGACACCAACACTGTCAATGATGAAACCAATATCGATACGGGTGACACCAACACTGTCGATGATGAAACCAATATCGATACGGGTGACACCAACACTGTCGATGATGAAACCAA
>CAZNNK010000647.1:0-4454 GCA_964574085.1 uncultured Coleofasciculus sp. | reverse complement strand
CGATATCCTTAAAGCCTTAGCATTAGGGGCGAAAGCGGTACTGGTGGGGCGTCCGGTGTTGTGGGGATTAGCCGTGGCGGGAGAAGCTGGTGTGCAGCATGTCTTGGAATTGTTGCGGGATGAGTTGGATGTGGCAATGGCGTTGAGTGGTTGTGCCAAGGTAGAGGATATTGATCAGAGTTTACTCAAGCTAGATTTTAAGGCGACAGGTTAATACAAATTAATCATAAATTCTGGAGTTGGAACGGTTTTTGGTATAGACTACAAAGAAGCGGGAAAAAGATTTGATCTGAATTGTTGTATTATTAGAAACATTTTTGGGTAGGTTTCTCCTAACTCGACAAGTTGAGAAACTCCTAAGAGTGCCTCTCCTACGTTCTTTGCTGGTCTCAAACTATCTATTCTGAAAATAGGGCATAGGGTGGGACAGTCCTAGAGATTGGCAGGGAATCACTATGATACAGCCATCTCAAAAGAGGAAGGTAGACATGAACAAGTTTTCAATCGCTGTAGTTGGCGCTACAGTGCTTGCCGTAAGCCCAGTTAATCGCGATCCGGCTGAGGCAGCCCAGTTGACAAATCTGAAGGTGCATGGCAATGTAACTGTTTCTTCAGATGATTTGCCATTGTTCAATGAGCCTGAGACTATAGAACGGACAGTAAACGCGGAGGTGATTATTGATAACCTTGCAGGTAGGCTTGAAGATGAAGAAGATTCACATTTAACGTTTCCGATCATCGGCTATTTGAATGAGTACTTGCCTGAACTGTTCTCAGATCTTCCCGTAGAAATTTCTCTGGCAACTTTTAGTGGTCAAGGGTCTATTTATGGTGACGCGGCTAAAAGCAATCCACTATCCAAGTTTTCTTGGTCATACAACCAGGATGACGATATCGTGACTGTCGATGGCTACGACTTCTCTAGTATTGAGATGTGTCTAACGGCAACCTGTTATCTATCGGGAGAGAGTGAGCAGTTGAGCGTATCTGTTCCTGGTATGCCTTTATCGATGCCCGCCGAAATGAGTTTTGATGTTGCTCAAACAGCAACTCTCCAGCCTATGGATACATCACAACCGCCTGGTATCCAATCCTTTAATGTCTCCGATGCTAACCCGGAATCCGTCCCTGAACCTCTGACTATCTTGGGTTCAGTCACTGCTCTAGGATTTGGTACATTGTTCAAGCGAGAGCATTCCAGAAGACAGCGGAATCGGACAAAACAATAGGTTAACTCACTCAATAGGGAGACTGACACCCCTTCCTTGGTAGGGAAGGGGTTGAAGGTTAGGGTGGTAAGACTACTGAGCCGACTTATCGAACTTTGTTACGCTTATCAACAATAACAACGTCCGGATCTTTATCGCCTTCTAGATCGTGAGCTTCAACAACTTCTCGCTCATTTGTATTCGGCTGCTTAACCGTTGACACAGGCTTTTCTTCTACATGTGTTTCTACATGTTCTTCTTTCAGGTGAACGTCTTCTTCATGCTCATGTTCAACCTGCTCAGGTGCCTCAAAAATTTCTAATTCTTCCGCATGGCGATCGCGCATAATTGAGGCAGCATGTTCTACTTTCTCCTCGCTTCCGCTAACCATCAACAAATAGTCACCAGCTTTGACGCGCTCATTGTACACCTTAGCTTTTTCTTCCGGAATACCCAGACCAATCAAAGCGCCAACAATACCACCTGTTGCTGCACCAACTCCGGCTCCGGCTAAGGTTGATCCTAACGCCCCTATCTCGGCTCCGGCGGCGAGGATTGGACCAACACCAGGAATCGCCAGTACACCGACGCCAATCAAGAAGCCACCGACACCACCAAGAAGAGTACCCGTAGTCGCACCTATACCAGCTCCTTCTTTGGATTCATTCCCTTGTCTTTCGGTAATTTCCTTGGCGCCTTCCACATCTTCGATATTCCGCGCTAGGAGAGAGACTCTCTCCATATCAAAATTCGCATCTTTGAGCGCCTGGATCGTATCTTGCAGATCTCCGCGCTTGGGAAAAATACCAACAACACGTTTGTAGTCACGGGTTTCGGGTACAAATTTTTCTTTTTCTAACATTACTGTTTCCTTTGAATAAATTAAACAACGTTAGGCTTGATTCAGCCCTTTGTTTTTGTTTTGACTAAAGCTATCCGGATGAAGGCATAAGTATAAAAACTAATGTCAGACTTTATCCTTCAGGACAAACTTATTATTTGTTATCCACAGCAGAAGGAAAAATATCTTCGGCTACGATAACGGGTCTGTCTGTATATCTAGACCCAAACTCTTTAATCTTTTCCGCGTCCCAACCGAGGTCAGAATCCTGCAACAGCTTCGGGTCAAACTGACGCGCTACACCCGTCACGGTGACTCTTTCGCCGTCTTGAACAACGCTATCCTCAGCTTTAAGATTGCGATTGACACCAATCACTAAAACGCCGATATCATCTATCCAACCATCTTCAAATAGAGAGAGTGAACTGGGAGAGTAAACCTCTCTAACATCACCTTCGACAGCAATAACTTTGTCGAAATAGCCTGTCGGCGCTTCCGCTAAGTCTTGAGGAGTCGGTGCAAGGGCGAGGGATTCAGCGATAATAGCGGGTTTGTCTTCATACTCGACATATTCGTCACCTAACTCTACACCGTATTCGGTTTCGATATCGGCAATCACCAATTGCACGACTTCACCTGTTACTTGAATCGGCATCTCTTGCTCCTCTGGAAGCTGGAAGGGAGCTTGTGTCGCATTAAGGATCAGAATGGATTCGCCGCCCATCTCCTCAGGCTGTACGACATAGCCAAGATCTCCGACTTCTTGTTCGACGATGTTTCTAATCGTGACTTCTTTTCCGATGATGTCTTCGGTATTTTCAACAACATCTTCGCTGGTGACGTTGTTTTTTCCCTCCTGAATTTCCTCGTTACCCGTCGTGCAGCCAGGAAGCAGCAAAGCGGCTAGAGCGAATGCGATCGCGCCTAAGTAAGTCCCTGTTCGTTTAGTCCATAAGGGGACGGAGTCTCCTTGATTCAACATGTATTATTCCTATTTCTAGAACGAAAGTTGCTGCTGGTTATCGCAGCCAACTCAACCATCGAACTCGTTGACGGTTAGATGGAGGTTGTCGTAAAACGTTAGTTGTAGCGTTTTACTTATTGCACTAACCTACATTCGCTCTAAAAAATCCTTTTTGTATCTATCAGGAGAATGACTTTCTCCCTCTGACTAATTGCAGATTATTCCGGAAGCTTGAGCGGTTATTCCTGTTTAGGATAGGCACAGGGGAGATTGAGGGTGTCATTGATTTCTGCCATAATGATCGGAATGCAAGCACTCAATACCCTAGCTCTAACTCTCATTTTAGGCGTCACCCTAACGGTTGCGCCATTTGCCCAACCCGTTCAGGCACAACCTTGGCGTCCTGTACGTGGTAGTATCCTGTTTGGGATTAGTGGGATGGCACTTCTCGAACAGCAAGAGGATTCCACCTCATTTCTCATCGTTCATGATAATAAAGGGGTAGGGGAAGGGCGTCTGGCGATGATCACGGTTATCGGCGAACAAGCCCCTGAATATTTGCCGATCAACTGGTCAAACCAACCTTTACCTGTAGATTTAGAAGCACTCACGGCTGTTCCTGGACAATCGCCACCCACATTTATGGCGTTAACCAGTTCGGGAACAGTCTATCATTTCCGGCTCAATGGTAATCCTCAGAATGTGTCTGTTTTAAATGTATTTAATTTGCCTAATTTGCCGGAAGGCACTAATTTAGAAGGATTTGCCTTACAAAAAATTGAGGATAAGCTGCTCGCAGTTTGGGCGCATCGAGGTAACAATGAAGAACCCGGAGTCCTGTACTGGGGAGTTTTGGACTTGAAAACTAATGAGATTACACTAGAGGATTCAGCCCGTTTAACTGTCCCGTTTCCGGTGGATAATGTTCGCCATATTTCTGATATAAAGGTTGATTCGGCTGGAATTGTTTACATTACCTCTGCTGCCGATAATGGTAACAATGGACCCTTCCAGTCTGCCGTTTACGTGGCGGGTGGTTTGAGTTTACAGGATAATCGGATTGTATTTAACCCCACCCAGGCACTGATTCCTATTTATCGCTTAAACTATCACAAAGTAGAAGCGATTGAACTCGTACCGGGTACAGCCGGAGGAATCATTTTAGGAACCGATGATGAAAATATGGGTTCATCGGTTTGGGGCTTTAACGGAATGTTTTAGTCCCTTAGGTTTCAAGGCATTGATAACCCGTGGAGAGGGCGGGTTTTGTTGAACATTTATTGGTGGATATCTGAATTGAGTCCCTAAACCCGCCCCTACAATTCACCAACTGTTCTGACGCAATCAACACTTTAGCTACTCGGCTCAATTTTTTTAAACACTTTCAAAATTAGTAAAATAAATAGAGCAGAAATTAAACTCAAACCCCATAACCCACACC
>CAZNNK010000646.1:0-4467 GCA_964574085.1 uncultured Coleofasciculus sp. | reverse complement strand
AAGGATTATGGAGATTATTTTTTATTAATTTATCATAGTTAGTCTGAAAGAGCCATTTTCCTTTTCTTCCTTGTCTGACCCCCATTATACCGTCAAGGTAAAAAACCTACCCTTGTGAGGAGGGGGTGAGGGGGTGATGGGGTAAGAACTTAACCAACTTCCATCACCTCATTAAACCGATCGCGCCCCGCATGATAATCCTTACTTTCATACCCCATAACATGGCGGACAATCCACTTCTGCGACTTACCATCCTCCATCAGTAAATGAATCGCTTTCCTTAACACCTGATCCTGATCAACAAACCGTTCCACGAACCAGTTTTCAGTGTCAACAAAGCCCCGCTTATCATTGTCAGCACTGCGCTGCAGATAAACGGCGGCTAATAATGCTTTCAATGATTTGCCTAAAACGTTCTCATTCCCCAAATTCAGCGCCGTCAACTCCTCCGTCGTGATTTGATTAATCGAGTTGGCTTGATTTTCCTTAGATGTTAATTCCTTGAACAACTCATTTAAACTGCCCACTTTAACATTGGGGAGATAGCCATATAAATAATCCGCAACGATCGCCTTCAATACTGCATCTCCCAGAAACCTTAACTGTTTATTCGGTGACGAACGCTCTTTTTTATTTTTTAAATGACGCTCCAGCAACGGCGCAATCAACTGCTTAACCAACCAATTCCGCGCTTGGGAAAAGCCGCGATCCTGATGAATCGCCCCAACTAACGCGATCAACCCCTCCTCAAAAGGATTGTGAGTTTGTAAACGCAAGCGATGCCGTTCTTGGGTCAGTCCCAGAAACGGAAACCCTTCGCCTAACCCCAGTTGATACCACAGTTTAGTTAACCGTTGTCCCTCGACTAACTTGTCCCGTAAACCTTTGAAATTACTCACTTCTAAATAGGGACAATTGTGATATAAATAGTCAGTGATTACCAGATTAACGATGGCATCACCCAGAAATTTTAATCGCTCGTTATTCTGTTCAGAGTCTCCAATTTGTTCTGCATAAGAGCGATGCATTAATGCCAAGCGAAGTGTATCACCATGCTTGAATTGAATACCAATTTGGCTTTCTAAAGGTTCAGGATTCCATTCCATCAGTTTTAAAAGATTAAGACGTTTTCACAACAGGTAATTGCACCGTCAGGACTGAACAGGGAGCATGGTGGAGAACGTGATTACTGACACTCCCCAAAAGTAACTCCGAAAGCCCCGACAACCCCCGATGACCAATGATAATTAGATCCGCTTGCCAATTCTTCGCCACCTTACAGATGGTTTCCCCCGGACTGCCTGGCACCTGGGTAAACTCCGCCGAGACACCCACCGCCGTCGCTTCACCCGTGCGCGATCGCAAAATCTCCAGACATTCGCTTTCAAATTCGTCCCACTGCTTGCGGTAGGCGATATTCACATCATCCAATCGCCACGGGTAATAATCCGCCTCGGAAAATCCTGGCATCCCCGGACTCGTGTCTTCCTCCGGAGACAGAACGTGCAACAGTAATAGATGACCCTTCACCGCTTTGGCTAACTCTAGGGCTTGATCAAAAACATGATCACCCATACCAGAGGTATCTATGGCAACAAGCATCTTTTCAAACATAACCACTTTCTCCAAAACCCTGGTAAATTATCGGGGTGTTACTCCTCTGACAATGGTATAATGGATTGCAAATCTGAATGATGCCGCTTGATTTCGGCAAAGCACTAGTACAAGAAGGCAGAAGTCCGAAGGCAGATGGCAGAAGGCTATAAGGAACCCATTGTAGCTGCTTTTAAGGAGCTTGTTAACTGGTTAGTATTTGAAGCCGAGCTGCACTAGCTTGTAGATGCTAATTCTAATCTAGCGATTGTGTCGGAATCTGGCTCAAACATACACACAATAATTAATTTTTGTGAAACTATAGATGCCAGACCCATCTAAGGTTGTACAGAAACCTTTGCCGCCAATAGAAAACCGACACTCAACCTGGAAACCAAGGGCTGAGAGGGAAAAAATTCATGAGTTTAAATGCCCGCTTTGCGGTAATCAGCGACTTACACATCGCCCTACCCCAAACTATTTGGGATGTTCCCACCCGCTTCCATTTAGTGGAAATCAGTATCCCTGCCCTAGAGTTAGTCTTCAATCATTTAGAGCGCCTTAATTTAGATTTTCTCCTGCTTCCAGGAGACCTAACCCAGCACGGCGAACCGAGTAACCATGACTGGCTACAACGGCGGTTGTCCCAGCTACCCTACCCGGTTTACGTTGTACCGGGTAATCATGATGTCCCCACACTATTACCCGATGAACGTTCGATTGGATTAAAAGACTTTCCCCACTACTATCATCAATTTGGCTATGACAATCCCGACCAACTCTACTACACCCAGGAAATTTTCCCGGGTGTGCAGCTTATTGGGCTAAATTCCAACCAATTTGACCAGACCGGGAAACAACTGGGTTGTCTAGATGTACCGCAATTGGCATGGCTTGAGGATGTACTTGCCCAAACCCAGGACAAATTAGTTGTGGTTATGGTACATCACAATGTCATCGAACATCTACCGGATCAAGGGAAGCATCCCTTGGGACGCCGCTATATGTTGGATAATGCCCCTACCCTGTTAAATCTGCTCAAAGCGGCTGGGGTGAATTTAATTTTTACGGGTCATCTTCATGTCCAGGATATCGCCGATCATCAGGGAATCTACGATATTACCACCGGATCATTAGTCAGCTATCCCCATCCCTACCGAGTCTTAGAATTGCGAACTGATAACCGAGGGAATCGCTGGTTACAGGTAGAATCCCATCACATCACCTCTGTACCCGGTTGGGAGAATTTGCCGGAAATTTCGCGAAAATGGATGGGCGATCGCTCTCATCCGTTTATGGTAAAGTTACTGACCGCCCCACCGTTATGTTTACCCCGACGCGACGCTGATCAACTTGCTCCCAGCCTGCGTCACTTTTGGGCAGATATTGCCGTGGGTGACGCCTGCTTTGATTTTCCTGACTTTCCTCCCCATATCCGCCGCTATTTCCAAACCTTTAGCGCGATGGATAGCAACGGTAAACCTGCTTTTATCGATAACCACACGACATTACTCCTGGAGTCATGAGTCTTAGGGTGACACGTTCTCTTTTAGAACTGTATTGATGCCGACCTACTTTGTTTAGGGGTTAGGAATTTGCCGACTGAAAAATCGATCTAAAATTTCTGCGCGTTGATGGGAATTTAATTTAGGTAAGGCAGTTTCTCCAGATAATTCCTCTAACTGCGATAGTTCTTGCAAAAATTGTGATGTTCCTTTGTGATAGTCACCGTCAGAACCTTTGACTTTCGCCGGTAACTCTAAATCTTCATCTGGGGCTTTTCGTTTTGAGGATGAGGAGGGTTCTACAGAGGAAGACGCTTTGGATGCTTTCAGTTTCGCGATAATTTCGGGAGAGGCAGGGTTGAGCTTTTGGGTGTCGTTGCAGAGGAAAAAGTAAAAGGTAAGGGTGCTAAGTCGAATGCAATCGCCATCCTTGAGCGATATATGCCCATGTACCGGTTCACCGTTGACAAACGTGCCATTTGTGCTTTTAAAATCGACAAGGTAATATCCTTTGTTGGGCAGATAGTAAATTGCCGCATGATGACGGGATAAGTGGGGATCGGGAATCGATATCGCTAATTGGCGATCGCGACCAATCGTCCAAATTCCCTGAGGCTGAAACAGGGTTTGGGTTTTCCCCTCTACCAGATTGGTCATCAGACAAGGGCGCTGACTTTGCACAATACCCGTGACAAAGCGAACGGTTCGACTCGAGAATGTTTTATGCCCCGTTTTCTCAAGCTGGAGAATTTCATCGAGTAAACCCCGATGATACTCGTAGAGCTTCAGGAACACCTGGTATAGACCCAATCGTTGTTCGATTTCCATAAAACGAGCCGACAATTCCTAAACAACCTAATACCCATTGATGGGAACTTTAACATCCGGATTGGTCTATCGTTTCGGATGAACTCTACAGCGTTAGAAATTTTACCTAGAGATTAAAAGATCTAAGCAGGTGACTGTTGACCCATTCAGATATCTGTCGAGTTCAAGCCAATCTTAACCTATTGCTTACGCTCTGCCCGTTGTTCTAGGCGAAATAACCAAATCATTAGGGCAACGATGCCACTTTGTAGCGCCAGATTGGGCAATGCTGTCGCCACGTCTCGTCCTGCCATTAACTGTGCCAGGAAAACGAGTCCGCCAATAAAACCAGAGGCAGCAAATGCCCCATAGATAAATTTTCTCAGTCCTCGGTAGGGTGCTTTTGCTTCAGCTTTGAGTCGAGCGTATTTTTCCGGACTCATCTGTCGCGATTTGAGGTTCGACGGGGACGGACGCTTGTTTGGGCTTGAATGGGTCATGAGTTTCGTTGATCGTTCGTTTCTAGCTTAATGTTGACATGACATTCTCACCTTGTGCATTG
>CAZNNK010000645.1:0-4468 GCA_964574085.1 uncultured Coleofasciculus sp. | reverse complement strand
GGTTTAGTGAAATCCGCCCCTACAGACGCGCCATGGCACGTCTCTACACCTTAGCTTTGACTGGGTAAAACATTGGGAATCTCTTGATTCATTTGCAGTTTCTCAATGGCGTCTTTAATCACCTCCAGCACTAGCTGATTCTCCTGCTGCTGCGCCAACTGAACCGCTTTCTGCAAGTCCGCGATCGCCCCTGGTTTTTGCTGCAGTTTAATCTGGACTAAACCGCGATTATAATAGGCTTCAACATGATTCGGATAAATCGCTAATACCTGATCATAATTTTTCCGTGCCTCTTTGTACTTTTGCAGGGCGTAGTAGGCATTGCCTCGATTATTATAGGCTTCATAATTTTGACTATCAATAGCAATAGCCTTCGCATAGTTGCTAATCCCTTGGACAAAGTTATTTAAATAGTAGTATCCATTACCGCGATTATTATACGCTTGAGCATAGTTGGGATTAATTTCAATAGCTTTATCGTAGCTATCAATCGCTTGTTGATATTGATTTAAGGCAATATACGTATTTCCCAGATTATTATAACTCTCGGCATAGTCAGGATTGAGTTGAATGGCATGACTAAAGTCTGCCAACGCTTTTTTATACTCGCTTAAATTATAGTAAGCATTGCCGCGATTATAGTAAGCCCGCTCATACTTAGGATTACATTTAATCGCTTGGGTATAATCCGCGATCGCCTGCCCATAATCACCTAATAGATAGTACGTATTCCCTCGGTTATTATAGGCTTGCGTATAGTTGGGATTCAGCTTCAGAGCATCATTATAATTTTGCAAGACTTGTTGATAGTCATTTAAAGCAAAAAAGCAATTGCCACGATTGTAGTAAGATAAAGCTAAATTCGGATAAATCTTAATTGCTTTATTATAAATTTCAATTGCCCGATCATACTGTCTTGTTTGATAACGCTTTTCCCCTTGGCGATTATAATTAATCGCCAGATTTCGCTTGTATTCCAAAACAGCAGGTAAAATTAAGCCTAAAATAATCATTAGTCCAAAACTGCTGACGATAAAAGCAATAACAACCCCAGTTGATTTAAGGATTTTGCCAATACGCTTCAATGTATAACCCCCCATTGATTCTGGAATACAGTCCCAATCAATTTTAGAGTCTAAAGGAATTTTTTTAAATATTCAATCAGTTTCGGCGTTTGCATCACTCCCTTGATCCGACTAGCTGGTTCACCCTGGATAAACAAAATTGAAGTTGGTAACGACTGAATGTCATACTGAGACGCTAATTGCGGGTATTTCTCTGTATTAATTTTCACCACTTTAATCCGATCCCCCATTGACGTCTTCACCTGCTCTAAAATTGGAGACATCATTTTACAGTATCCACACCAAGTTGCATAGAAGCTGACTAAAACTGGCGTAGGGGAATTCTGAATTAAATCTTGAAAACTGGAAAAATTCTGCTTAGTTGCCATTTCATTGAAGTGCAAGCCGCTGTAACATAAACGAAGCCAGATAAACCCAGTCAGGCTATCTGGCTCATTTGATTCATTACGATTCTACTTGTTGTTCCTCAAAGACTACTTCGCCCTCTTGTTGAACTTGAGCCATTTGAGTAGTATTGATTGGGCAAGCCGGACTCGCATCGATTTCTTCCACTTTTCTTACTTTGCGAATCAGCACAATTTCCTCTTCGCGCCGAACCACAGTGCGAACTGGAGTCACACAAACAATATCGGTAGCAGGATTACGTCCAAAGGAATCAAAGCTGAGAGATTCAAGGGGAACAATATGACCTGAACCTTTGGAATTTTGCTCACTCATAGTCTAAAACCTTATCTGTCAAAGCAACATTGGCAACGTTCTTAGTATGGCAGCTTAGAGATGAGAAATATAGTCCCTAAAGTTCAGATGTTGAATAGAGAATTTTTGGCTCAAACCCTAATCATGCATAATGTTGTATTTTAGTCAATACCTATAAGTCATAGAATTGAACTAAAACATATCCCCTATTCAATCCCTTACCTTGTTAACCAAACAGAGATCTCATGGCGAAAATATGTAATATATTGCAATAATTGTCGATTACTGATTCATATCCCCCAGCCTATATCCAGAACATGAAGGCAAAAGACATTCTTCAACGTTATGCAACTCACGAAAGAAACTTTCAATCGATTCGCTTTAACCAAGTTTCCTTAAGTGGTGTCGATTTGAGTAGCGCTGACTTCAGTTATGCCAATCTCAGTTGCGCTGACTTAAATCAGAGTATTCTAAAACGGGCTAAATTTATCTGGTGCGATTTAAATCAAGCAAACTTAAAAAGTAGTAACTTAGACCAAGCAAACTTACTCTATGCCAGCTTGCTGTGGGCAAATCTCAGTGAAGCCAGCTTAATCCAAGCCAACCTGAGTAATGCTCGCTTAAATCATGCTAATCTTCAGTCAGCTTGCTTAAATGCTGCCAATCTCACGAATAGTTGCTTAGACGTCGCTTGTTTAACCCACGCTGATTTAAGGGGGGCAGATTTGTTCCAAGCGAATTTAAAAGGAGTAGATGGTACCGAGGCAATTTTTAATCAGGCGAAGCTGTGTCAAACCAACTGGGAAGAAGCCATTCTTACCAACGCTTCATTGCGTCAGACTGACTTGGAAGGAGCGCAACTCCACAAAACGATTTTATGCGGTGCAGACTTAAGCGAAGCCGATTTAGTTGAAGCCGATTTAAGTGATGCTGACTTAACCGGGGCAATTTTGCGACAGGTTGCTTTAGAATTAGCTATCCTGGTGAATACAGATTTGAGCGATGTTGATTTGAGTCGAGCCTCTCTGTTTAAAGCAAATTTAGAAGGGGCTGTGCTTGACAAAACAGTGTTAGTGGATACCGATTTACGTTATGCCAACTTAAAAGACACCCAACTCCAAGCCGTTAATTTATCCGGTTGTCGAGTTAAAGGCGCACTATTTACCAATGCCATCGGCTTAAGCCGAAGCCAAAAGCAATGGCTAATTGAAAGAGGTGCATTGAATATTGAAATCAATGACTATTAAACCCACGCTTATTCAAAAAACCGAAAATTTTATTCAACAAAAAACTGGAAAAACGCTTAGTTTTATTCAAAAAATTGTCTTGCAAGAATCATTAAATGAAACCCCTAAAACTTATGTACAAATTGCTCGTGAAAATCACTATTCTGAAAAATATATCCGTCAACATGTTGCACCAAATTTATGGAAGTTAATATCAGAGGTTTTCGGAGAAAAAGTTAATCGAACGAATTGCCGTGCTGTCCTCGAACAAAAAATTCCAAATGCCTCTATTCCTAAAAACCAGCATCTCTCTACTGGTTTAGCGAAGTTACCTTCAGAATCTCCAGAAGGACAAGTTCCGCTCAACTCTCCTTTGTACATTGAGCGGCATAACCTTGAGCAAACTTGCTATCAAGAAATTCTCAAAAAAGCCGCACTGATTCGCATCAAAGCTCCCTGTAAAATGGGCAAAACGTCTCTCCTGAGTCGGATTCTTGCTTACGGAAAAACCCAGAATTGGGCGACTGTGCGCTTAAGTTTAAACCAAGTTGAAACGAGCCGATTGGCATCTACGAATCAATTCTTGCGCTGGCTGTGCGCGAATGTTACCCAGCAGTTAGGATTAGACTCTAAATTAAATGAGTATTGGGATGAAGATGTTGGCACATTAGTCAGTTGTACCCTTTATTTTCAAGAACATATTTTGAACAACCTTGATAGTCCGCTAATTTTTGGATTAGATGAGATTAATCAACTGTTTGAACATCAAAGCCTTTCCCGTGATTTTCTGGTTCTATTGCGTCACTGGCATGAAAAGGGAAAAGACTTAGCAATTTGGCAAAAGTTGCGAATTATTCTGGTTCATTCCACTGATATTTATATTCCGATACAAGCAAATCAATCTCCCTTTAATATCGGCGTGCCAATTGAGTTACCCGCGTTTAATCAGCGTGAAGTCGAAGAGTTAGCCCAACGGCATGGACTTAAACTAACGCCGTCTGAATTGCACCAGTTAATGCTGCTCACAGGCGGATATCCTTATCTGGTCAGACTAGCGTTTTATCATAGCTTACAGCACCATTTACCTGTGAAAGAACTGGTTTCAAATCCGGTTGTTTATCAAGCCATTTTTAAGCCGCACCTTTGCTATTTAGCTAGAAAAATTAAACAGAATATTGATTTAATGGAATCATTTAAAAGTATATTGTTGTCTCCGGCATTTTTAAAAGAAGAGATTATGTTTGAGTTGAAAAGCCTGGGATTAATTGCTTTAGATGTTAATCAAGTAAAGGTAAGCTGTCAATTATATCAGGATTATTTTACGAATTACTTTAACCTCTAACGAATAAGTAGGTGGGGACAATTAAAGTTAACGGCGGAGATTGTCATTCGTCATTCGTCATTTGCTCCCCCATCTCCCCCATCTCCCTCATCTCCCTCATCTCCCCCATCTCCCTCATC
>CAZNNK010000644.1:0-4468 GCA_964574085.1 uncultured Coleofasciculus sp. | reverse complement strand
GCAGAGGGTTCCAGGGCAGAAGGCTCCAAGGGAAAAGATTGACTGGTCAAGGTTTGGCGCATTTTGCTGTGTCCTAATCGCTCATGAGTGCTATATTAGCCAAGAACTTGAGTTCTTGGCTGGTTATTACCAATGATGCAATTACAAAAATGGCAGCTAGCCTCGTGATTGGCGACGGCGTAAAGCCATACCCGCAAAGGTTAAACCAATCCCGGCAATCCCAGCCAGACCAGAGGGTTCAGGGACTGACTCAAGGTCTCCTTTGAGTGCAACACCATCATTGCCACACTCTAAGAACAAATGACTGACGAAACTGCCCCCGTTTTGGGGAAGCAAAGCGCGGTCAAATCTAAAGCCATAGGTGTGAGAGTCATTGGCTTCAAAGTGACTAAAATCGAGTCCAGTATTACTCAGTTCCGCCTCATCCAATAGATCAATATCGCCCAAAAATCTACCGGATTGAATCACATTGAGGATTGGGGTATTATTTTTCTTTGGCTTCTGGGCAACAGTGCTGCCATAGAGATAATCATAGACATCGGCTTTGCTGGCTAAGTCAGTGCCTTGGGTATTGATCTTGTCAAACTTCTTGTGATTATAGTACTGCTTCAAGCTGCCATACCCATGGTTTTCTTTAGCGACGCTAGTTGCCGTGACATTTTGATAAACCCCAGTCTGGTTTACTTGAGAATCGTTAGTTCCAGCAAAGCGAATTCCAAAGAGATCGCCGTCATTCATCGCGGTGGTGAAATCTTTTCCAGAGAAGTTAAAGAACAAATCGCCAAATCCAACATTATTGTCAGCCGCTCGTGCGCTTTCATTTCCCGTTAAGGGTGTGCCACCCGTTAGAGCGACAAAAATACTATCGGCTGTTTCTTTCATGGCTAATCCTTTAATGTCATACTTAGCACCACCAGAACCATCACCGAAAGCATCAATTCCATAGTTCCAGTCGTTGTGCAATTGTCCAGCGTTGGCTGGCTGACCCAGCAGAGAAATTAAGCTAACTGCGACTGCCGCACTTCCGATGAATTTAGAAACTTTGTTAGTGTTCATGGCGTCAATTCTCATAGATTAGAATGTTTACACTTACAATTAAAGCGAATCTAAATAAACTTATTGTTAATTCGGTGGCTTTTTTTGTGATGTTTTATTAAAACAAATAATTTGAGGGATGCAAAAACATAAAAAATATACCAGGATTTTTTGTGTAAAAAAACAGATAATAATACGGGGTTATTTAAGATTAAAATAAACTCTGAATCCCAGTTAAACTAGCGAATGCATTTCTCCAAAGGCAGCAGGAGAGTCTCCCTGATCGCCGTTGACGGGGTTGAGGGATGCGATCGCCTAGTGAACACAAGCCGAATCAGTACCTCTATCGCTCAAAGAGCGAGAGAGCGTGTTATCTTGACTGAAAGGCAAATGTTTTGTGGCGGAAGCAAGAAAAGTGACAGCCAGCGATTCTCAGTGCCAACGTGTATGACTTTAAACGAAACGGTAAAAAATCAGTCTGCCAAGGGAGGGACTTCAACACCTGTGGACAAACCGAATCAGTCAACAGTAGCAGAACAATCGACTCAACCTATATCGCCAAGATCCAAGTTCTGGCAACAAGTTCGGGAAAATATCCAAATTATTGCGATCGCACTCGCCCTAGCGCTGTTGATTCGAGTCTTTATTGCCGAACCGCGCTACATTCCCTCCAACTCGATGATACCGACATTGAGCATTGGCGATCGCGTGGTTGTAGAAAAAATCTCTTACCACTTCAAACCCCCAGTCAGCGGAGACATCATTGTCTTTGATCCACCGCCTCAACTGCAAATGCAGGGGTTTACCAAAGACCAAGCCTTTATTAAACGGATCATTGCCACACCGGGTCAAATCGTCCAAATTCAAGATGGCAAGGTCTATATTAATGGGGAACCACTAGACGAAGTTTACATTGCTGAACCCCCCAACTATCAAATGGCACCCGTGCGCGTTCCGGAGGGTCAGTTATTTGTCATGGGAGATAATCGCAACAACAGCAACGACTCTCACGTTTGGGGATTCTTGCCTCAACCTAATATTATTGGTCACGCTTGTTTCCGCTTCTGGCCTCCCAGCCGATTCGGTTTAGTTTGATGTCTGTAACTCTAGTTGGAAATGAGTTAGAAAATAGATGACAATCGAAATCTACGTCAGTACAGATATTGAATCTGATGGTCCCATTCCTGGACCTCACTCAATGTTGAGTATTGCCTCGGCTGCTTTCAAAGCAGACAAACAATTAATTGCAACCTTTACAACCAACCTGGAAACTTTGCCAGGAGCAAAAGGTCACCCCAAAACCATGAAATGGTGGTCACAACAACCCACCGCCTGGGAAGCCAGCCGAGTTAACCCACAACCCCCCGAACAGGTGATGCAGAACTATCACGCTTGGTTAGAAGCATTACCGGGTAAACCCATCTTTGTTGGCTATCCCGCTGCCTTTGACTTTATGTTTGTCTACTGGTATTTGATGAAGTTTGTCGGCGATAGTCCCTTTAACCATTCGGCACTCGACATCCGCTCCTATGCCATGGCATTCCTTAAACAAAACTATCGTGAGTCAGGGAAGAAAAATCTCCCCCCTGAGTGGTTGGAGGAAATGCCCCTGACCCACGTTGCTCTCGATGATGCAATACAACAGGGAAAATTATTTTGCAATCTTCTGCAAAACAACTTACAACGATAGGCAGCCGTTTCCCTTAAGAGTGGAGACCCTCAACGTAGGCTTTAATAGTCGGTAGTGCCATCATCTTTTCGTAGAAGAAATTATTGACAATCTGCATTACCTCTGCTCGTGCTGCCTCGACTTGGGGACTCAGTGGAACCCCTTCTTGCTGACGACTAATGCAGCGGGATAAACGCAGGAGATGACGGGTAATTTCTAATTCTTCTTCCCCTTCCAAAACCTTGATCACGGACAGAATCAGTTCATCCGTTTGATCGAGAATGTGATCAATATCAAACACAGCGCCTTGGTCGATGGCATCTTTCACCGTTCGCACTAAGGCATGAACTTGATACAGTAATGCGGCGGGTTCATCAAACAGTTCCCTTAGGAAGGCAGCTTCCTCATATTGTCCATTCAGGCGGAAGATGTTGTACAGTCGTTTCGCCGCTTTGCCATAGTTGGGATTATCCGGCTTAAAATATTTTTTAACTTCCTTTTCCAACTGCGTCACATAATCATCCATGACATCAGTTGAAACCTGCTTCACCAGTTTAGAAAAGATGGGGGCAGATTCAGCATCGAGGTAAATTTCTTGGAAATAGCCGTCTAGATAGCCGTCTAAGGGAGTGATTGTACCATCGGGAGCTTCCCAGGTGACATCCAACATATTGCTGGCGTTAGCCAATTGACGGCGCACCGGATCGGCAATTACCCAGTCCAGCTTACACCAACCAGGATCATCGGCGACCGAATCCCAAGTGATGGTCATCGGATTTCCTTGCAAGTCGCTAACTTCAATTTGCCCAGCGACAACATCATCAGGTGACCAGGAGATAGGTGAGCCTTTGTGATAGGAATGTTCATCGCGGATCACATCTTGGGGATAGCTACCAAATTTCAGTTCAACTAATTGAAAATTATCACCTGAGCGGCTGTTGATGGCTTTCTCACGCATAATTCGGGAGAGAGTCTGGCAGGCTTCAGCCCGAGTCGGGGCGATGATATTCACTCGCTCAAAGTAGTCACAGTCCCCTGGGTGAGTTTGAACCTTAGATTGAGCCGCTGAACCTGAGAGCGCCAACGCTGTTTCGACAACACCAGGAATATCGTCAAATTCTACAATTCTGCCGATGGTGCGAAAACGCTCTAGATCTTTGGGGTCAAAATCTAACATACTAACCTTGTGACCGAAAACCCCCGTATCGTGATCAACACTAATATCACTGTCTCCTGTGGCTTCGGTGATGGACTTCATCCATCGTTCTAATTCTTGTTCATTGAGTTGAACCCCTAATCGACGGGCAGATTCAATCACCCGGTTACGCGCCTCTGCCGTTTGATCTGGTTTTGTCGTCATGTCGGATCTCCTCCAGATAAATAATTGATCAAGGATTTGATGAGTTAAGAAACATCAAGCTTGCATTATTTTGAGTCAATTTACTATAGCTTTTACCATCAAGGTTAGAACTTGCGTGAACGGCGGAAATGTTCACATCTCATTCAGAATTTTTCTGCCTTATGTCCGCTCTGCCTTAGAGCCTTTTGCTATAATAGCTTAACTCAAAAAGAAGATTATATTATTTTGTCATAGTTTCAACCAGATGTCTCACACGTTTGGCAAGCTTAGTTGCCAAAACCTTGACCTAGATTGGATTTTGAGTATTTTTGACTGAGTTATAATCTTGACAACGTGTCATTTGTCATTCGTCATTTGTCATTTGGTCAGGGCGGGTTTTGCAGCCAAGCTAAGGAAAACCATCA
>CAZNNK010000643.1:0-4472 GCA_964574085.1 uncultured Coleofasciculus sp. | reverse complement strand
GAAGATTATATTCAGGCGATACGACCTCCAGAACTGAATCTGCAAAAGATTCGGGGGGAATTAGAAGACTTAATCAATGACCCAAATTTACAAGAGATTGCTGGTAGTGACAGCCTGCGTGATATTAATCGGCAGACCTTTATTGATTTAGTAAGTAGCCGCAGCGATTTATCGCCACGGGATGTGAATCGGATTGTGGATCAACTCGAAGCCGTCTGGAAGAAAATGGTGAATCGGTTGCCTTCTTCTAGAGATGCTATGGCAGAATTTAGGGAGTATCTTCAGTCTGCTACACCGGATCAGCTCGTTAGTGATGAGTTTACCCAGAAGCTCGATGATTTAGTGGCAGAACTCCGCAAGCGCCGCAAAGCCCAACATCCAGGACCTCTGGCTCAGGCTGCATCCACAGGTATGCATAGTCTGATGGGTTTGGTGATGGGACGTGTGGATCTGTCAGACTTGGATGTGGAGAAAATTGTCGGTCAGCTTAAAAACGCCAGAAGCCAAGTTAGCGAACAGGTTGGTCAAGTTTCTGCTCAGATCCGTGGTGGTACTCAGGATGAAGCTTACAGTACCGTGCGAGCTGATGTGGAAAATTACCTGCTCAATAAATATTCTTGGCAGATGCATCGACCAACGCTGGAGCGGGAATTCCGAGATGTACTCTATGATCCAGAAGCTGACCCCGCCACCGTGGTGCAGGAATTAGAGCAGCTCAATCGGTCAGATTTTGCTGATTTGTTAGCCCAACGGGGTGTTTTTACTGAAGAACGGATCAGAGAAATTTCGACTTGGCTGGATATCATTCGCTTAGAAGCCTTAGCGGTAGCAATTGCGGCTAGAGAACGCGCCGAGGCGATCGCGCTTTTAGCCGAGATGGAGCAATATCTCCTATCCACGCCGAAAGAAGCACTCACCCCGGAGAAAATCCAACTGCATAGTCGGGAGATTCTGCATGATCCAGATGCAGATTATGAACACCTGAGCAATCGTCTGGCTCAGTTTGATCGTCCTCTATTTGAACGGTTGGTCGAACAACGCCAAGATTTAACCCCGATTGAAGGGGAAGCGGTAATCGTTGAGATGGAAAAAGCCCGCGATCGCGTTTTGGATACAGCCAGAGAAACCCAAGAGGCGCTGAAGGCAAAAGTTGAAGCCCAGTGGATGAAGGTTCAGTCTGTTTTGAGTAACACGGGTAAATCTCAACTGAATCCTCAAGCCATTGAACAGGAACTCAAATTACTCTTAGATGAACCGCAAGCGGGATGGCTGCTGCTGCGGAAACGCGCTGAACGCTTTGACCGGGATACGTTGGTACAACTGTTAAATCAGCGTCAAGATTTGAGTGAAAGCCAAATTAACCAAACTATCGATCAGGTTGAACGGACTTGGACTCGGGTTCGCAGTATTCCCCAAAAAATGGCGGATACAACCAAAGAGCAATACGACAAAACCATGTCCGCGATCGCTGAATATCTGCGGAACACCGGGAAGCCAGAACTCAATCCAGACGGGATTCAGCGGGATTTGACCAAACTGCTGGATGATCCACAGCTTGGAACCCGCTTAATCAGACGTCGATTAGCGGCAATGGATCGGGATACTCTGGTACAGTTACTTGCCCAACGGGATGATCTGAGTGAACAAGAGGTTAACCAGATCATTGATCAAGTCTTTTCCACCCTGCGCCGTATCGCCAAAGCCCCCCGACGCTGGGCGCTACGCACTCAGGAAACCGCCCAAGATTTCCAAGCCGCCTTTGAGGATTACCTGCGTTCGACGGGTAAAGAGGAACTGAATCCCGCAGGAATTAAGCGGGATGTGCAATTACTGCTGAATGAACCCGGTGCGGGGATGTCGAGTTTGCAAGAACGCCTGTCCCACTTTGATCGTTCGACGCTGGTGGCGTTGTTATCCCAACGGGAGGATATCTCAGAAGAGGATGTGAATCGAATTGTCGATCAAATCCTCCAGGTACGTGATCAAGCGATCGCCCAAATCCGGACGGTGCAATATCGGATTCAGTCGATTATTGACGGTATTTTTGAGCGCATTCGCGACTACCTGAATAGCTTAGAGCGTCCTGAACTGAATTATGATGGCATCAAGCAAGATGTGCGGACGTTGTTCGATGACCCAGAAGCGGGGTTTGATGCACTGCGCGATCGCTTGTCTCAGTTTGATCGGGATACCCTCGTCGCTATTCTCAGTTCCCGTGACGATATCTCCGAAGCCGATGCTAATCAGATGATTGCTCAGATTGAGCAGGTTCGCACTCGTGTGCTACAACGGGCAGAACGGATTCAACAACAAGCCCAACTGCGCCTAGAACAGGTCAAGTATCAAGCCCAACGCCAAGCCGAGGAAACTCGCAAAGCCGCTGCGACGGCTGCTTGGTGGCTGTTTGGCACAGCGCTGGTTTCCGCGTTAGCTTCCGCAGGTGCAGGGGCTTTGGGTGTTGCTTGAAGATGTAGAGACGTTGCATGCAACGTCTCTACCTCAGGGCGCGTCTCCAAGGGTTTTCCATATCCCGGTTTCCTTAATTTTGTATCTATCTTTGGATAGAAAAGTAATTTATGACTGTAGAATGAAGCCTACTTTTGCACCAGTCGGTAATGTTAGCTATAGAGTACGGAGAAAATGATAGTTATGGATATGATCAACGTATTAATGATCATCGCTACCTTGGCGATCGCCAGCCTTGTTCTGGTGAAGCCGAATCGCCTGTTTCGCTCAGCGATGATGCTGCTGGGTGTTGCCATCTTTACATTTAATAGTGCTTTTCCTGCCTTCGCTGCCCCCCCTCAAGCTGCTGTTGATTCCTCTCAAAGCAGTCAACAACCCAACAATGAAAAAGTGACCACCTCTGCAGTGGGGAGTCAGTACCAAGGAATTGAATATGTTGAATCAAGCCGAGGTGGAAAGGAACTGAGTGATTCTCAGATTCAGGATAAGATTGAGTCCGATGTTTCTGAGAACCTAGTTGCTGGCGTTGCGAGTGGTGCGGTTCGACTCACCGGAACAGTTAAAGACCAAGCAACGGCGCGTAAATACATTGATCAGATTAAAGACATTCCTGGAGTTCATGAGATTACTTTCGATTTAGCTATCGAGGATATCCCCTCTTAATCAATCAGAAATTAATAAATAAGTATTCCGTTAATCTCAAACGGAGTTTTTCTGTCTTAAGTTGGTCTTGTTCTCTCCCACAAGACCAATTTTTTATAGCAGATTGCAAATCAGGGTAATATCATGTCCGGTGGAATACTTACACTATCGGTGGAGACAAGGCAGAAGGCAGAAGACAGAAGACAGAAGGGAAGGAGGGAGGTTGCAAGGCACAAGGGAATAAAGACTGTTAAACGATCGCTTTCGGCATCAACACCAGGGATGTCTGATCAAACGGGACATCCAGATTAAAAACCCAATAAAAGATAGGTTTCATTTTCTTGTTGAGTAACCGTCTGTTTCCAGCTCATTTTATGGGAGACATCTTCAAACAGCAGAAATAACTGATTATCAACATTCATACTATAGATATCAATATACTCCGGTCGTTGCGGATTATGAGAACGCGCCACACCTTCCAACCTAAAATCTTCGGTTTTTCCTGCCAAAACATCCAATAATATATCGTCTAAACCAATCAACTCTGGAAAACTAACACTGACTGACTTGCCAATGGTTAATTTTTGGGGAAAATCACAAAACGTGTGAGCCTGATCAGAAATCTCTCGAATCGTTAAATCGGGATTGAGGATTAAATACTCCATCTGGCGCATTGCCACAAACCGTTCCAGAATGGGGTTAAGCTTTGACGCCGTTTGCAGTTCACAAATATCCTTCAAACGATACCCGAACCCATACACAGTTTCAATAATATCACCCGCACCCACTTTTTTGAGCTTGCGTCGTAATCCTTTAACATGTGCCTTCACCGTTTCCCGGTTGGGTGGATCTCCAAACGTCCACAGTTTTTCAATAATATAATCTTGACTAAATATCCGGGTGGGAGAGGACATCAACAAATATAAAAGACCATATTCTTTGGGCGATAAACGTAAGGGTTGTCCCAGACAAGTTACTTCACAGGTACTCGGATCGATTTCCAAGTTTCCCCATTGCAAGGTTGGGGTACTAGCATCCCGGTTACGTCTGAGTAATGCCCGAACTCGAGCCGCTAACCCCTCAACAGGACAGGGTTTAATAATATAATCATCAGCGCCTGCATCTAACCCCGCCACCATATCTTGCGTCGCGGCTGATGCACTCAATAAAACAATCGGACTGGTATTCCCCGCTTGTCTTAAACGGCGACAAAGACTAATACTATCCAAATGGGGTAAATTAATATCAAGCAAAATTAGATCGTAGTTATAGGCTAAAGCATTGTCTAACCCGGTCTCACCGTCCTGGGCTAGATCAACAACATAATTTTGTTGGGTTAATCCTGCCACAATGGTTTGGGCTAA
>CAZNNK010000642.1:0-4490 GCA_964574085.1 uncultured Coleofasciculus sp. | reverse complement strand
TCCCCTGCTTCCCCTGCTTCCCCTGCTTCCCCTGCTTCCCCTGCTTCCCCTGCTCTCTACCCCACCACAAGACTTATTCAGCAGCCCCTAGGTAGGGAGCAAGATGCTCCCACTACGAACATCTAATTGCCAAAAGAGTGATGATGATTGATTGTAAGAGGGGGATTAAAACCCAAGGGATATATTTTTTATATTCATCATAAATATGATGATTATTGCTAATTTATAATAGGTTACTCACTGTGCAAAACTAGCCACTTCTACAGGACGTTCAACCGCTAAGGATTTACGTTGGCGTTTAATCCGCTCAATTTCGTGAAGGGTTTGTGCGGTAAAATAGCTCTCACCACAATCAGGGCAACTGAGGATTGGAATATTTTCGATCACGAGTAGGTCTTCACCCTTGCCGTATGCCCTAGTAATCTGGCGGATGATTACATTGTCACTTCCACAAATATCGCACATCATATAGCATTTTCCCGTTTTTAAGGTACATATACTGTAATGATAACTAGCTTCCCAGTTGGACTCAGCTTGGCAATTAACTCGACTTCCCCACCATCAAGAGTTGTACCTCGAATGCGGTATTTCGATTCGGCGGTCGCCCTATCTTTTTGACGTTCCAGTATCTCGCCTGTCAGAATGCCTTGTTCAATATCATAGATCGTGAGGGTATCCTCGCTCATTTCTTCTTCAGCGTGGAGTGTCATTACATATTTTCGTGAGCGAATCTTTTCTCGCATTCGTTGCAAGATTTCATCGAACATAGCATTACTAATTTCATCGACCTGTGTCCAAAATGATTATCCTAGTTTTCAGGGATTTGTTATATAGCATTACGGGCATACGTTAGGACATTACTCTGTTGCCTATTGCCTATTCCCTATTGCCTTTTCACCTAATTTTATTGTCCTAACCTCAATGCGTAGTGCTATAATAGAAATCTTTAGCCGATCGCACTCCCAATCATCGCCAATCGTCAGTTGCTAGACCCGCCTCTGTCCGAAGTCGGATAGGCATTGCCCACCCGACATCCCATCCTGTTTAACAAGGCGCTAAGGTTAAGGCTTCACCTGTGAGACTGAATGCCCGTACTTCGGTAATTTTCACCTTGACTATCTGTCCTTTCCATTGATTAATATCCCCACTAAAGAACGTCAACCGATTCCCCCGGGTACGTCCCATCACTTGGCTGGAATCCTTGGGATTTTGGTCTTCGACGAGAACCTCTTCAATCCGTCCTAGATACCGTTGCGATCGCGCGGCGGCTTTTATACTAACTAAATGGTTGAGTCGTTGTAGGCGATCGCTCTTTACCTCTTCACTCAGTTGATTCTCCCATAAGGCGGCGGGTGTACCGGGGCGAGGCGAGTAAGCGGCGGTGTTTAATTGGTCAAATTCAATATCCTCCACCAGTTTTAACGTATGCTCAAACTGCGCCTCAGTTTCTCCGGGAAAGCCGACAATCGCATCCGCACTAATCGACGCATCGGGCATATAATCACGAATCGTATTAATAATGCGGCGATATTTTTCCTGAGTGTATCCCCGCGCCATAGCTTTGAGGATGTCGTTATCCCCGGATTGGAAGGGAATATGGAAATGTTCGCAAACCTTGGGCAATTCCTTACAGGCGCGAATGAGTCGTTCGGTGAAATAGCGGGGGTGACTCGTGGCAAACCGAATCCGCTCAACTCCAGGGACATCGTGAACATAATAGAGTAAATCTGTCAAAGTGTGCTGATGCCGTCCCGATTCAGTCACGCCGGGTAAATCCCGCCCATACGCATCAATATTTTGTCCCAGCAGGGTGATTTCCTTATACCCTTGGCGTCCTAATTCCGCCATTTCCGCCCGAATCGCCTCTGGGGTGCGGGATTGTTCCACACCGCGTACATTGGGGACAACGCAGTAGGTGCAGCGTTCGTTACAGCCGTAAATTACATTCACCCAAGCGGTAACAGTGCTATCGCGGCGGGGTTTGGTAATGTCTTCGACGATATGGATGGGTTCAGTGGCGACAACTTGGTTCCCGTCACCGACTTGTTCGAGTAAGTCTTTCAGGCGATTGGCGTGTTGAGGTCCCATCACCAAATCCAGTTCTGGGACACGTCGCAGCAGCGCTTCTCCTTCCTGTTGGGCGACACAGCCAGCGACAATTAAAGTAAGGTCAGGGTGTTCTTGTTTCCGCTTTGCCTGTCTACCCAGGTAGGAATAGACCTTTTGTTCAGCATTATCGCGAATTGTGCAGGTATTGTAGAGGATCAGGCTGGCGTCATTGGGGTCTTCTGACCACTCAAATCCCATATCCTCTAAGATACCAGCCATGCGTTCCGAGTCGGCTTTATTCATCTGGCAGCCGAAGGTGGTGATATGGTAGCGACGGGGAGAGGTGGTCATGTTAAGTAGCAGGGTTTTGAGATTGCGTACAGATTCCTATTATAGGTTTCAGTGTTCTCGAACGTGCTATTCCATCTGTGTTTTTGTCAATACTTAGTCATAATTTTTATCGTAACTTTAACAAAATACATGCGTCCAAGGGGACATTGGCAGTGAGACGAAAACCAGCAATTATACAAAGTGTTACGCAGATTCAAGGGGTTTAGCTGGGTCAAGATTATTTTTACTCACAGAAAACACACCATAAATAGTATACCTAAAAACCGCACATTCCGCTCACAATCGCCGCAACCCCTGAAAATTCGTAGCTTTTTTCCCAAAAGAGATCAAAAACGAGCAATTATGACGTTTTGTTGAGACGGTAACCTGATTGAAAAATTTAAACCGTTCTGGGGAAAAGAATCGTTTAAGTTATCATAACTTGACAAATTGAGCCAAAACGAAATCGAGTCAAGGGAAGCATAACAGTAGCGAAGCAGAAAGAAAGAGCAATGGGGTATGTAGTGAATCGTTGTGATCAAAAAACGATAAAATTCTAACAATGACATATCCAAGGTAGTCATGAGTAGCCGACGCCACGCCCGCAGCCAATCCTCGTTGAAGCCCACTTCCACTTCCCTAACCAATCCCTTTAAATCCCGGATATTCAGTAAAGGTATCCCGGCAAGAAAGTTGCCGACACACCCATGGGAGTCTCCCCACCAACGGTTATCCCACCAGCAGGAAACCCGTTCGATTCCAGAACAAAAGAAAGGAAGACAGGGGTGGCTGTTGGCAGGATTGGCATTAACCTTTACCATTGCTCAATCCCCGGCTTACTCCCAACCTATTACCCCCGCCGCTGATGGTACAGGAACTACCGTTACATCTGTGGGAAACCGCTACGATATCCAAGGGGGTACAGTTTCGGGAGATGGGGTAAATCTGTTTCATAGTTTTGAGCAGTTTGGACTCGATACCAACCAGATTGCTAACTTTTTGTCCAATCCAGAGATTCAGACTATCCTAGGGCGGGTAGTGAATGGTGAACCATCGCTGATTAATGGGTTGATTCAGGTAACAGGGGGACAATCGAATCTATTTTTAATGAATCCGGCGGGGATTATTTTTGGTGAAAATGCTCGGCTGAATGTCAGGGGTGATTTTACCGCAACCACGGCGACGGGGATTGGTTTTGAGGGGGGATGGTTTGAGGCGTTTGGTAACAATAGTTACAGCAATTTAGTGGGGAATCCGAATGGCTTTCAGTTTGATACGTTACAGCCGGGAGTAATTATTAATGCAGGGGATTTAGAGGTATCCCAGGGACAGACGCTTTCGCTGATTGGTGGTGGCGTGTTGAGTACAGGGAGCTTGACAGCACCGGGGGGTAATATTTCGGTAATCACCGTACCGGGAACCCGTCGGGTACGGTTGATTCAGGAGGGACAACTTCTGAGTTTGGAGATGGAATTGCCAACGGATGATCAGGGGAATCCCTTGTCCATTGAACCGTTAATGTTACCTGAATTGTTGACGAATAGTGGTGTGGTTGAAGCAACGGGAATCACGGCGGCTGATGTGGAAGCAGAAGCCGGAGATATTATCGTCAATCAGGTAAGGGCATACACAGCAACGTTATTAGCCCAAGGGGATTTAACATTAGTTCCCGTAGGGGCGTCCTCGCCCTCTTTGATCACAACCGGGGATTTAAATCTATTAGCGCAGGATACGGTATGGGTAAGGGATAACCCAACCAGTCCTTTTTTAGCCCAAGCGGGTGGACATCTGTATATTCAAGGAAATAATGGAATTGATATTCTGGCACTAAATCATCCAGAAACCCCGTTTGTAAGTGGAGGAAATCTCAGTTTAGTCAGTGATGGACAGATTGCCCGAGATGCTCACTTAACCAGTGGGGGTAATCTCTCGATTCTTAACTTATCTGGAGAACCCGCCAATTTTATCAGTCTCTATGATCCCATTGATACAGTCGTTGAAGACTTTACAGCGGCTGGCTACACGGGTCCAGCGTATAAGGTAGAAGCTGGAGGCAGTATTGTAAAGTTTCAATAAGAATATAGTCACATATAGTCATGTTGTGTAATATA
>CAZNNK010000641.1:0-4507 GCA_964574085.1 uncultured Coleofasciculus sp. | reverse complement strand
TTATACCAAGACAGAATTACTTATGGGTAGGTTTGTCTAGGTTTTTAGAAGCGGTAAAGTAACAGTGACTGTAGTCTCTTGATTCAGTGTACTGTTAATCTGAATCTGACCATGATGATTGTCTACAATCGCTTTAGCGATCGCTAACCCTAATCCAGAACCTGCCACCGTATCCTTGGTTCTGGCGGGATCGATGCGATAGAAGCGATCAAATATCAGCGGTAATGCGGTTTCGGGAATGCCAATACCATTGTCGCGGACTTGAACTTGAATCCAGGAGGAACCTTGTCGTCCACCTTTACTAGGACGCTTGACTAATTCGAGTTTCACCTGCACCCACCCTTCCTCGTCTTTGTCTGTTTTGGCTGGGGTATATTGCACCGCATTACTGACGAGATTGGTGAATAAACGCGCTAACTGATTCCAGTCGCCGAGAAGGGTAAACACCTCGTCGTCTAAGGGTTGTAGGGGGGGCTGGGAAGCGCTAAAGCGCTCACTACGAACGGTGCGATCGCGTCCTTTTGTTTCCGAGATAGAATCAACAGATAATTCAGCCCTCGTATCGTTGTCGTCTCTATCAAAATCAGGGGTTTCTGGCAAATGCAGTGACAGAAAAATACCCTTTTGATCAGCAATTAATTGTTGTTCTTCAATCACTTCCATCAGCAACGCATCCAAGGGGACAGGTTGCCATTCGGGTTGTACCATACCACTATCAACCCGCGCCAAAAAGAGCAAATCATTCACCAATCGTCCCAAGCGCTGAGTTAATCGTTCTACTACCTTAAGTTGATGGCGTTGCCATTGCGGTTCCATCTCTGGATCAGCTAGCGCTACTTGCACATTGGTTTGAATCGTGGCGATGGGATTTCTTAACTCGTGGGACGCATCAGCAGTAAACTGTTTTAACCGTTGGTAGGAGTCGCGCACGGGTTTCATAGCGAGTTCAGAGAGTAACCAACCAATCGCGGCGGTGGAGAGAATCATTAGGGTGGTTCCCACCGTTAAATCGACGATTAACTGGCGGATGGGTTTGGTGACTTCAAACCAGGGATGACTCACCCGCAAATAGCCTAAAACATAGCGTCCCAGTTCGACTCGCTTGGTGAACTGACGCAGCAGGTGATCCGGGGATAGATGGACAGTTTCCGCTGTTTGTCGGGGATGCAGGGGAATATCCAGGGGGTCTGATAGGGTTGACCACAGCAACTCACCCGTCGGACTAAACCATTCTAAGTCAATGTGGTCATCTTCCACCGCTTCGGTATTGTCGCGAAAACTGGCTTCTACGTTAATCTGATAAGGAGTAACCGTCCCCTCACTTGGCTGAATCACTAGGGAGCGATCGACAACTTCTACCACATGCTTTAAGGTATCGTCTACCCGTTCAATTAAGGTGCTGCGGACGTATAAGTAAACCCCTGTCGCGAATAGTAATAATAAGACAGCCGTAACCGTTGTATACCAAAGTGCCAGACGGCGGCGAGTAGCTTGAAACATTTTATAAGTAGTAGCGTGGCACAACTTAGCAAGATGAATTAGAATTACGCCCGGAAACCGTAGGGGCGCAAAGACTTGCGCCCGATTCAATGGTAAAATCTCTTCCACAATTTTAGCTGTGTCAGTCCAGTAGTGGCGTGGCACAACTTAGCAAGATGAATTAGATTCGGCTTTTAGTAGGGAACCTTAGCCCTAGATTCCGTTGGGTTTCCTTACGTCAACCCAACCTACAACCTATCCCACACTTTTAACTGTGCCACGCCAGTAGGTAGTGGCATGACACACCTTAATTGATGAATTAAGTAGTCGGACAAAAGAAAACAGTACTGTATTAATTTTTGTGAACCGCCCTCAAACCCTTACTGTTGCCTGTTGCCTGTTGCCTGTTGCCTAATCTCAACCGTTAACTTTAATTGTGTCCACCTACTTAACCCCACGCCCGGAAAACCTATAAAATCAGGGACTCGCATAGCCTAAAAAGAAATGAATTAACTCTTTGAACCCGTTTCAACGGGTTTTAGCTTTTAGCCCCAACTTGAGTTGAGGGCTTAATCTCTCAATACCAAATGGCGCTGCGCGTCAAAGGCAATCTTCCCTTGCTGCTGTAACTGACTGAACAGTCGAGTAATTGTTACTCTAGTTGTACAACAGGCGTTCGCAAAATCCTGATGCGTCAGGCGAACCGTTAAACGAGTTCCCTCTGATGTCGGTTGACCAAATTTCGCTTTTAACCAGTCTAGGAAACAGTGCAAACGGTCTGTTATTTGCCGCTTACCCGCCATGGCTAATAGAAATTCTGTCTGTTGTAACCGCTGATTAAGCAGAGGGAAAAACGTCTGAGATAGTTGAGAAGAGGCAGTAATTTCAGTTCGAGAAATACTAATTAATTCTGCTGTTTCCGAGAGAACAGTGGCTTCGTACATCGGTAGAGATGTCATGCTAGAACTGAAGGGCATGGATTCTCCGAGTAATCCCACGATTATTTCATCACCACTTTCGCTAACTGTACTCAGTTTGATCACACCTTGACAGACGAGCCAAATGGTATGGGGTTTGAGAGAAATTGTCTCGCCTTTATGATAGATATACCGAGGGCGATTTTGGTAAAGGTTGGTATTATTACAATAATTGTTATCCCTCAGCCTCGGCTGGCGATCGCGAATATCCTGTACTATCCAGCGCAAACTGATCGGCTGATTGTCTAAATCACAGTGGGGACTTACCGTCAAAACCGCCTCCAAGGGTTCACGTTGACGCGGCTGAATCTGAGCGATCCATTCTTGTTGTAGGTTACGCTGCTGAATCTGGATGAGTTTAGCCGGAAACTTGCGGCGATCGGATTTAGGGAAGAAGATGTCTAGGGGTTTCCCGACTAAAAACCGCTGCGATACATTCAGTAGGTTGGCAGCGGCTTGATTGGCTTCTATAATTTTCCCGTTGGTATCCGTTTCTAGGTAAGCATGGGGCAAAAACTGGAGTAGGTGTTGATAACGCTGGCGTTCGGCTGCTAATTCTACTTGCATCGCTGCCGATTCCTCCGCCTGTGCTAGAAGTTCCTCTATCGCCACTTGCAGTTCTTCTGAAGCCAAACCGAGTTCTTTAAAGGCTGAGGATAGGAGGTGGGATTTTTCGTTTGCAGTATTGACACAGCGGTAAAGCCGATCTAAGCGTCCTTGCAATGCTTCAAGTTGCTGCATCAACCGCTTCAAGTCACTGTCAAACGTCCTGGCACTCATTTTTCTGTGTAAATATTCCCCCATATATAGATTTTCAGGTGGTGATTCAGTGTTTGGGAAAAAATAATTGATTTTGTCCTGCTCATACGTCTGTATTCAGAGTAACAAAGCAACTTAATATAAGTCCCCATCTTTAGACAGACGTAAGACTCTAGCTGGAATTGCTAAACTGCCAAAAGTCAGTACAGTTCAAGGTTTCAGCGTCCTTCCAACCGACAAGATATAAAAACAGGGATCTAAGCTGTCATGCATTTAAATTGGGTATTAGCAGCGAGTAAGATACTCGCACTACAAGGATGGGAGCCATTCTTGGCATTAAGGTTTAAATGCCGAACAGCTTACTACCATCGCCGTTCAATATCCATTTAGGATTGATAACCTCTCTGCTGACTCCTATCCACTCAGACTTCGTTTACAGATAGATATGAATTCCAAAATCACTTCTCGTCAAACAGCTTCCGTCTCTCAACCCAACCCAAATACATCCGAACGCCAAAGTCTCTGCTGTTATACCAATCACACCAACTATATCCAAGTTATCCGACTGGTGAATCAATCCCATACCAATTGGCAACGGGTTATTTTTCCCGGTGAGCGTTTCCTGTTTGAAGCTGACTCCGAATCTAATTTAGAGATTATGGGAGATGAAGTGGTTTCTTCTCTAGTTAATTGTCAAAAATTGCTGGTTAAATTATCAGCTTAATCCACTTATTATTTTCTGGTAATTATTACTATTGGATTGGCGCAGTCAACATTATCTCTAAAAAAGGGGATGACCACCATGTCAGAGAAAATCATCAATCTCACCTGTCTGCTTGTCATTCAAGAAGTCAAAGATATCTTGGCAACTTATCCAGAGACTCCTTATCAAGAGGCTTTTGCTCAGGCAGACTTACGGAACCAGATCGTTAACCAAGTATTAAGTCAAATTCCGGATCAATCCTACACCATCCTGAAGGAATCCGAAAAACTCCCCAAAAACCCTCGACGCTTTTACTCCTGCATAGAAGAGCGAATGATGGTCGAAGAACTGATTCATCAGAGTATCATTGCTCTACTGGAAGCGCAGACAAAAAAAACGTTACATTCCCCGGCGTCAGAAGATAACTATTCGGCTAATGCAGCGATGAATTTCGACAAAAAACTCTATCGTTGGTTTGGCTATTAGGGGTTTGAGATCAGGATACACCGCAGGACTTAATATTATGTCGGGTTGAATAAGCTGTCATGCATTTAAATTGGGTATTAGTAGCGAGCAAGATGCAAAGCCT
>CAZNNK010000640.1:0-4510 GCA_964574085.1 uncultured Coleofasciculus sp. | reverse complement strand
TGGCATAGCCATTGTTCACGTATAACTGCGTAACGGCGGTTCTGGCATTTAAAAGTTCTGCAAAGGTAATCGGGCGATTCGTGAACTCCGCCGTCACCTCGGCTAATTCTTGATCACTAAAGGCAGTATTGCCTGTGAATTCAAATTTTTGCACCGTAATTTGCTCTTGAGTCGCCCCCTCCGGTGTCTCAGGTATTTCAGGCGTTGTTGGGGTAAATTCCGGGTCTAGAAGCTGTTCGGGGGGAGGTAATGTAGGAGACGGCGTAGTTTCTGGCAACCTTGAGGGAGGTGGTGGCTCAATGTCTTGAGGCGGAGGGAGTTCTGGAATTGAGGGACTCTCACGGGGGGTCGTGCGATCGGGAACTTGAGCGTTGAATGTTGAGTGTTGAGTGTTGAGTGTTGACCCAACCCGAGGTGCATCGGGAACCTGGTTTGTCGGGGCGGGTTTAGGGACTGTCTTGCTATGGATAGCCTTGATGGAATCTTCTGCCTTTGTGAGAGACAAGCCCTGATCGGTTGAGGACTTAGTGTTTGTGGAGATGGGCAAAGTTTGAGCGTTGACCGAGGGAGTTAGCCAAAACGCCGCCCACAATGCTGCTATAGAAGTGAATAGAATTTGCCCGTTGGAATTAACACCAATCATCTTGTTCATTTGTAACAAATAAAGAGGCTAATTATCGAAAAACGTGGTGAGGTAATTATCGTTGCTCATGAATAGAGTCGTCTGTTTGATCGACCACTAGTAGTGAGACATGGCAAAGATTCTACACCTATTCTCATTAATCGTCTCGCTCCTGTCGTAAAACCCTAGGAGACTGGCGACTTTTACGGAGTGGTACGACTAAGTAGGGGTTGCTGAATAACTGCTAATGTTTACACAGTTAACCTAGTTGGGGTTATTTCCACCAACCTACTGATCTAAAGCGACTCGCTCGGCGATATCAGCTTACTATTTGCTTTTCAGCCCCTGATGTGATGAAGCGTTTGATTCTTAAACCTATTCCGTTACTTGCCAATCTTTTCAGTACGCTTTAATTTTCTTATCTTATTTAGTGATAACACCAATCAGGGATTTGAGTGAGTGCGTTCTGTCTCAAATACCAATAAATTATGTTAATATAAATTACATTAGTTAACATGTCAAAATCTCTCCGCTTAACAGACTGGTATAATCATACCCTCACGAGCCAATACGTCATTGGGAAAGACCGATTTCATTTGGGATTCCATCCAGTCGAGAAACTCATCATCATGGTCAGGATGGTAGTGAGACATGACAATCCGCTTAACTTCTGCGGCTTTAGCTGTGGCTAAACCCGTTTGCCAGAGTTGGTCTTGCCAGTCTAACGGCGAAGGTTTGAGAGAATCATTGGCATGAATATTACAGGGGGCATCCAAAATCAGCAAGTCAGCTTGGCGGGCTAAGTGCAACAAATTGTGATCTAGTTGATCCGGCGATTGGGAGTGAGCGATCGCGTAGACAGCAGAATGACCCTTCCAGGTGACTCGGTAGCCCACTGAGCAGGATGCGGCGTTCAGTAAAACAGCTTCAACCACTAGATCATCCACGGTGATTTTATCACCCGAACTCAGTTCGTAAAACTTTAGCTCCGATTGCATGACCTGGAGGGGTACGGGAAAATTAGGTGCTAACATTTGCCGACTTAGGCGCTTTTCGATGGAGTCTCCGTTCGTTGCCCTTGCACCATAGATGTGGAAACAATTGCCAGGAATAAAGGCAGGTGTAAAAAAAGGAAATCCCTGAATGCTGTCCCAATGGCAGTGAGAAAAGAAGAGGTAAGCTTCTAGGGGCATTTGGCGGAGTAAATGGTTGCCGAGAAGTCGCAAACCGCTCCCTCCATCAAAAATTAGGCGTTTGGAACCGACACGCATTTCCACACAGGAGGTATTGCCACCATAGCGTACCGTTTCTTTTCCTGGAGCCGAAACTTTACCTCGGACGCCCCAAAATTGGACAACAAAATTGACGGTAGGGCCAGTTACCATGTTGGCTATAACATTAGATGTGCGGGGACTGGGTGACGCTGGATCAGAATCTGGCATCGTTCAATTAAGTGAGCTGCCCTTAGCCAAGCTTCACACCAAGCAATTTCCACTATATGATACTCAGATAAGGGTACTTTCGGTGAGATAGTCGCTAAGGCTTTTGTGTCCAAGGGGGCAAATTAGGTATTGTTAAAGGATATTACGTTGGAAGAACTGGGACAAAAACGACGATGAATTTACGGCTTTCCCCTAGGTTGAATTTTCTAGCACCCTGATTCCGATCAGGACGTTTCTCTCAAGTCTGTTAATTTTAGCGTGCTTGATGCACTTGACTTGTGAGTTCTGTCACAAAAAGCGCTGAGTAGGGGTTTGGTAACCCAACCCCTACTTAGGCTACTGGACTACCTGCCAGTCTTGTTTCCGGCGGCGACACACTTCTCAACCAGTGGCATAACGTCCTCGATATCCTTCCAGCCTAGAATTTCCGTGACTTTTTTCTCCAGATTTTTGTACGTCCTGAAAAATTCAGCAATTTCATCCAACCGATGCTCAGCAATATCTTTGAGCGACTTCACTTGAGCATAGCGTGGATCTTTGTCAGGAACACAGAGGATTTTCTCGTCGCGATCGCCCGCGTCAATCATTTCCAGCATCCCAATGGGTCGGGCGGTAATCACACAACCGGGAAAGGTGGGCTGATCCATGATCACCATACCATCAAGGGGATCGCCGTCATCAGCTAAGGTGTTGGGGATAAAGCCATAATCATAAGGGTATTGCACCGAGGAATATAAAACCCGATCAAGGGCAAAAGCCTGTAAATCTTTGTCGTACTCGTATTTGTTTTTACTCTGGGCGGGAATTTCAATTAAAACGTTGATCAGTCCTGGTTTGGGTTGACTTGGAATGCGTGATAAATCCATGACTAAATTGTGTAAGCGACACAGCAGAGGGGGAGAACTGAACTATCCCAGGGAAGTGTTTTCCCACGCTTCTCAACGGAGGATCAGCGCAGGTTGCTCCCACTGGATAGGCTTCAAGGCGCAGCATATCTTTTGGTCAAGCGTTTGATCGGGTGGAGACTCCACCCTCGCCTGAACCCGACCCAAGAATGCTCACTCCTTTGTACTGCTGGGATTTTACCCACCCACAGTCTCCAGGAATTGCCTGCTGGTTTTGGATGGAACCCCCTATCCTAGATTGTCAAGGTCAAGCCAGCACAGGTAGCGGTTCGCTTTGATTTTTGACCTGTGCCTTTTCTGTTATACAACTTTGGGGGAATTGTCCAAAACCTTTCCCTCAATCCGGGTTAACTAGGGGTTGCTGAATCAGTGCTGTGGCGGGGAAAAGAGGCAGGAGGTAGAGGGCAGGATTAATTATTTCATCGTTATTTTGTTATTTAAAAATTTTTCCAATTGTTTGTTTCTGACCTTGGCAGTGAGTAGGGTGTTCCTGGCAAAACATCCAAGCTGCCAGAGGAGTAATAAGCAATGGCTAAGAAAGGTAAGGTCAGAGTCAAAAAAGCCATTACCGCACCGATAATTTCTGCCCACCTATGAGGATGGGGTTCAGAAGACTTGGCAGACGAGCCGCTGGATTCCATAAAAGAGCTTTTGATCGGAACTTGAGTCAATTGAGAATTTATCTGACGATGGGCTATACTATAGACCATACCATGTATATTTTAACAAGTTTTTTCCGAAAGAATTGTTTTCTAGCCCACAATTTCCCTAAAATTTTACACTTGACTAATTAGGGCTTGCTGAATCAGTGTTGAAGTGAGGCGACTGAACCGGGAACAGTTTCAACCCCTTCCAGCTTTTCCCAAAAACTGAATCAAGAAACTGAACTTTAGACAGATTTACGAAACTTCTTGTGTCTGTTAATCCTTGTCATAAAAATACAAAAAACCGCCTCTAACACTAGGCGGTGGAATTAAGCAATCGGAGGGTTCTATTAGACTACGTTCCTTCCTGATGAAGAGACTGTAACAATGTTTACCAAATCATTCCTGTTTGCGTTTTGAATGTTAAATTTTGATCAAAAACGATAGGACAATGATCAGATTAGCGATGAGCATAAACATTCATTGGCTCTTTGATCCACCGGATGTAAAAATGCTTAAAGGTGGAGCGAATCAGGCGGGGCATCCCAAAATCAATTGGCATTAACCGATCCGGTAGCTTCCAATCGACTACCTTTAAATCGCCTGGGTGTAGGTGGGGAAAGTCCAGGGTATCCAGATTTGGACTTAACCCTAAGGTCATGGCGGCGGCTAGAGTCGGGACTTGAGTCGGATCGACGTTCAGTAAATGAGCGATCGCCCAATCCAAAGCAAATACATCCGCCGACGCCGCTAGCGTGTCCAAGCGTCGGGGTTCTCCCCCACTCGGACCATTGCCCTGAAGACAGACGAACGCATCCAGAATCGTCAAGCTGTGAATAATTGCCCGCGCCGTTTCCACAAACAAATACACAAATCTCAAGTCATCCAAAACCGCAT
>CAZNNK010000639.1:0-4511 GCA_964574085.1 uncultured Coleofasciculus sp. | reverse complement strand
TCTTCCTTGTCTTACCTGAACCGCAATCTTAAAAAACCTACCCTTGTGAGGTGAGGGGGGTGAGGGGGAGATGAGGGAAACAGTAGTGCTTTTCGTCTCGCTATAAGTGCAAGCACCTCACCCATCCAGGAGGGATGGATTGCACTTATAAGTGGTCGGACAAAAGAAAACGGCATTGTATTAAGTGCAAGTAAATCGCCCTCAAATGACTTCAAGCCATAAATTATTAGGTATGGTTGAAGCAGTGGATTTATTTGAAATTGGATTAAATATGTCCTATTTTTTAGAGAAAAATGTATAAAATAAACAATATGTGTTTGTTGTGTTTTCCGTTTTACGTAAAATAATAATTTAAATTATAATAGGCTTTAATATTGACATGGCTAGCTGTTTATAAGCTACAATTGAGTTAGCCATTTATATTGCTAGTGTATCATGAAGTACCTAATCAACCGAATATAGCGAACTCCAGATCAATAAAAAATCATCTTTTTGATTTTATTAAAAAAAAGTCATCTAGTTTTATATGTCGATGACTGACTATAAGCTCTGACTTAATAAGACCAATTACAAAAAAATGCTTGCTCCTTTATCTGTTCGTTCAACTCATTGGCCCATAACAAAACATGATGTTGTATTTACCACAGAAGAACTGCTAAAACGCATTCAATGTTGTGCAAGTCAGCAATTTACGGGTCAGTTAGATTTCAACATAACTAATCCTCACCAACAGCAGTGGAAGCTATTCTTTAGTGTCGGCAGTTTGATTGGTTGTGACAGTAAGGTACATCCGGTGCGGCGTTGGCTTCGTCAGCTATCATTACACTGTCCGGCGATAGCGGTTAATGCTGTGACTCAAGATGGAGAAATGATTCGCTATCAAGATTATGAGTCATTAGCCAAACAAGTGAAACAAGGACAAATCCCTCTAGGACAAATGGCGGCACTTGTTGAAGGTCACGTCAGTGAAGTTCTTTTTGATATTATTCAAGCCGGCGAAAAACAAAACTATCATTCTGGGATTTATCTAAGCTACCGAGTCATTCCTCAAGATTCCATCGATTTAGGGTGGGTTGTGGTAAGAGCGGAGCGCGTGTGGCAGCAAGTTTTTCAGGATTGGCAAGCTTGGCAACAAGCGGGTTTAGCTGACATTTCACCGAATCTTGCTCCCAAAATTTTGCAGGCGGATCAGTTACGTCAGCAAACCTCACCTTCTGCTTATCGGAATCTAACAGCGTTTGCTGACGGGACACAAACGCTTCGAGATTTAGCGGTTAAGTTAAAACAAAGTCCTCTGCCCCTAACTCACTCAATTGCGCCCTATATTCGGAAAAATTTAATTGGATTAATTGAAGTTGAGGACTTAAAGGTTTCTATTTTACCTCGTAAGGTTGTTGAGTCTCAAGCTCAGGAAAATGGCAAAATTTCATCGTCTAAGCCTTCTCGCCCGTCTTCCTCCTCTAAGTCAGGAAATACGGTAATTGCCTACATTGATGATAGTCGAATTGACACTCAAATGATGGGTTATATTGTAGAGGAAGCAGGTTATAAGTTTGTCTCAATCCAGGATTCAGTGCAAGCCCTAGTCAAGCTTTTGGAAAATAAGCCGGATCTGATATTCCTGGATTTGGTGATGCCTGTCGCTAATGGCTATGAAATTTGTTCTCAAATTCGCCGTGTTTCGGTTTTTCAGAATATCCCTGTGATTATTCTGACCGGAAATGATGGCATTGTAGACCGGGTGCGTGCCAAGATGGTCGGGGCTTCGGGTTTTTTGCCGAAGCCGATTACTCAACAAAAAGTCTTGAGTACTTTGCAGAAGTATTTACCGACTAAATCTGTACCGATGAATAATTAAACGTTGTTCAGTCTCCATGGCTGAACCCAAAACTGCAAAGGTTGTGTATCACAAACATTGGATTAACTATGACAACTGTTCTTTTAGTGGAAGATAGTGTAACCGAAACCCAGGTGCTAACTCGTTATTTAAGACAAGCCGGATTTAACGTGATTAGTGTGACAAGTGGAGAGGAAGCCCATAGAAAACTTCAAGCTCAAAAACCTGATTTAGTGATTCTCGATGTTATTTTACCGGGTCAAAGTGGCTTTGAACTTTGCCGCGAGATTAAAACCAACATCGACACGAAAAAAATACCTGTGGTCATTTGTTCGACCAAAGGAACGGAAGCTGACAAATTATGGGGGTCAATGCTGGGTGCTGATGCCTATATGTCTAAACCCGTAGACCAACAGGAATTAATGAAAATCATTAATAAGTTTACGTTGGTTTAGCTGTTCCCTGTTCCCTGTTCCCGAAAAAATGACAAATTCACTTGACTCAATCCTATTAACCACGAGTCTTGATTCACTCACCCTTAAACCTTCACCTCCAGAAACACAGCGACGGTTACTTCGCTTTCCTCTCAGTTACCAAGATAGTGCCCTATTGCCCTTGGAACAAATTGGGGAAGTACTACGGGTCAATGTAACAGACATTCTGCCTGTTCCGGAAATGCCCGGTTGTGTTTTAGGGATCTGCAACTGGCGTGGCGATATGCTTTGGCTAGTTGATCTGAGCCAGTTGTTGGGCTATTTATCATTAGACCAACAAGGGCAATTGGCTGATGTTTTGGTGGTGTTAGTGGTGCAGGTGAATGAGCAATCGGTCGGACTGGTTGTTTCCCAAGTTAATGACATCGAATACCACAATTTGCAACATTTGCAGCCTGCTATTCCGGGTGTATTTCCACCTAAACTGTTGCCGTTTATTCTGGGTTCCCTCCCTGAAGATCAGGGCATCGTTTTGAATATTAACGCCATTAGCCATTATCCCCTTTGGCAAATGCATCGTGAGTGAAAAATGAAGAAGATGAGGGAGATAGGGGCGATGAGGGCGGGTTTTGCACAAACGTTACCATCAATAGCGATAAAAAAGTTTCTAAACCCGCCCCTACAAACCATGTCCGACTAGGGAATAAAGGGTCAAAACTCTACTTTCTCTATCTTCCTTACTTTCCCCATCTTTCCCGATCGCAGATCGCGGACCTATTAGGACTAGACACATCGAATTATGCAAGAACTCGAACAATCCAAACAAGTACTCAACCCAGATGTTGAGAATGATTCCGCTCAGACTGTTAGTAATGGCGATCGCGTGACAGATGAATCTCAGCCAGAGATGGCAACGATTGAGACTTATTTTCAGGAACAACGGAAGTGGTTATTTACGGTTGCTCAACGGATGCGTCGTGCCTCCACAATAGAAACCGTGGAGACGCTGCTGGACACCACGGTGGCTGAAGTGCGGGAGCATTTCCAGGTTGATCGCGTTCTGATTTATCACTTTCAAACTGACACCGAGGGTGTTGTTCGCGCCGAATCCCTGGTCGCGGGGTATACTCCCTGTGTGGGTGAATCCTTACCCGCCTTAACCTTTGGCGCCAATAGTCAAATCGAATATCAGCAGCAACAGGTTGTCACCCTGAGTCATCTGTATCAAGGTGTAACCAGTCCCTATCAACTGCAACTGCTGAAACGGTTTCAAGTTAAAGCCAGCTTAAGTTTACCGATTCTGTTCAGTAAACAAGTCTGGGGGTTACTAATTGTTCAGCAATGTTCCGGAACCCGCACCTTCCAAGACTCCGAGATTAACCTGCTGTATCAGGTGACAACGGAACTGGCTCTCAACCTGCAACCGGGAGAACTGTTTAGTCAACTCCGCCGCCAAAACAAAAATACCAAAGTTGTCGGTCAAGTCGCAGCAAAAATTCTCAAGAACATCTTGCGATCGCTAAATATTCCCCAAGTTTTTAGCAGCGCTACACGGGAGATCCGTCAGCAACTCCAGTGCGATCGCGTGGCGGTGTATCGGTTTAATCAAGATTGGAGTGGGGAATTTATCGCCGAATCTGTTGCTCCAGGCTGGGTTCCCTTAGTCGGTCCGGATATCCAAACAGTCTGGGAGGATACCTATCTCCAAGAAACCCGAGGCGGACGTTATCGCTACGAAGAAACCAATGGCGTGAATGATATTTACGCCGCTGGGTTAACCGACTGTCACATCGATCTGTTGGAACAATTTGAGGCAAAAGCTTACGCGATCGCGCCCATTTTTGAGGGAGAAAAACTCTGGGGATTACTCGCCGCTTTCCAAAACTCAGGTTCCCGTCAATGGGACACCTCAGAACTGAATATACTGGCATTAGTCGGGCGTCAGTTTGGTGTGGCACTCCAGCAAGCCGAATATTTGAACAGTTTACAAACGCGAACTGGACAATTAGCAAAAGCGGCGGAACGGGAACGCACCATCGCCCGGGTGATTGAGAAAATTCGTCAAACTACAGACTTAGAGACGATTTTCCAAACCACCACCAAAGAAGTGCGTAAACTCCTGAATATTGAGCGCGTCACCATTTATAAATTCCGCGAGGATTATTTCGGGGATTTTATCAGTGAATCCCAAAGCGGAGGATTTGCTCCAATTGTAGGCAGTGGTTGGGAAGATCCCTATC
>CAZNNK010000638.1:0-4519 GCA_964574085.1 uncultured Coleofasciculus sp. | reverse complement strand
TTGTCGCCAGAGGTAAACCATCGGGGGTGACAACCGCAGCCCCTTCCACATCAGAGGCGGCAGCAGCAAACTCTTTGATGATCATTCCTAGTTTTTCGGCATTAATAGCCATTGTCATACTCCTTGTTTAATTTCAAATAGTCTTTGTAGCGATAGATACTGAACGAAAACTCGAACCCTTTTAGTGATTGACTGCAGGAAGAGCCGTGTACTCTAATAGATCAAAATTGCCACCCCGTAAGACGGATTCAGTTTGAGTTCCCCGTAGGCGCTTACCCAAAAATGCTTCGAGAAATCCTTGAATTGCTCCCATGGTGAACGTACATTGCCGGGACGAGCCTTCGGATTCACCCGCTGAACAAACAGTTTCATGAGTATGAACTTTGTAGGTATCACCCTCTTGAATCATGTTATCGATGATACACAAACGAGTTCCCTCTTTGCCTAAAGCGACTCGGGCTTTTTCCGTCACTTCTTCCAGGGACATGGAGGCACCCTTGCCGACTAAATCCATATCTTCGGCTAGCTTTTTACCCCGTTGACGACCCGCAGAAATCATTGCGATCGCGGCGGCTTTTTCGCCCAGTGCTTCTTCAACTCCGACAACGATTGCTTTCAAACAAACAATACTACTAAAGTCTCCAAGTTCTTGACGGAGTTCATTTTGTGCAATTGCCATAATGCTTTCCTCATTTAATACTCAAAAATGCTGGTACTGAAAACCGAGGGTATAGCTGTATAAAATAATTATTTTTTTATACAGCTATTTTGGGTTAGTTTTAGGTAATAATCCCTATACCCGTTTTAGCAATAAATCATGAGTATGTCTGTAGTTCTCTATGTTTTTTTAATGAAGTATACATAAAATCTATAGTTTAATTTTTATTATAAAAATTACGACAGAAGGAAATTAAACTGATTCACAGTCCGTTGGATTTCTAACTTCAACAGTCCCGGCTTGACGGCTTTACTGGCTAAAACCAGAAAAACTGCTTCTTCTCCACAACGGGTTAACAGGCTCAAGCCATGGTTCCCATCTACATAAATGCGAGCAATCGTTCCCCGATTCAGTTCATGACCAATTCGCTCACCGAGAGATAACATGGCGGCTGATATTGCCGATACCCGTTCATCATCCATATCAACGGGTAGACTAGCCGCTAGGAGTAAACCATCTGGAGTAATCATTGCTGCACCTTCCACATCAGGGGTAGTACTCACAAATTTTTGTAGAATACGTCCTAATTTGTAAGGATTAATTGCCATAGCTGTCGTTTTGCTTCAATTGATTAAATAATCTCTTTTGTGCAAACGTCATGTAGAGACGTTCCATGGGAACGTCTTTACTCAAGTCATGACGATGTTCAGCTTTTTGCGTATGTATTCGCTATTCTGTACTCGTAAACTCTAATCGCAAAAACCCAATTATTTTTGGACAGCGCCTAAAACTTTGTACTCGAAAACATCGTGAGTTCCTTCCCGTAATGTTGATTCAGTCTGAGTTCCCCGTAAACGCTCACCTAAAAAGGCTTCAAGAAACCCTTGAATTGCGCCCATTGTAAATGTGCATTGCCGAGACGAGCCTTGAGGTTCACCTGCTGAACAAACAGTTTCGTGAGTATAGACTTTATATCCTTCGTCTTCTTGGGTGATCTTGTCAACCACGCACAAGCGAGTCCCCTCTTTCCCTAGAGCATATTGGACTTTTTCTGTCACATCTGCTAAAGAAATTTCTTTGCCTTTGTCCACTAGATCAAGCTTTTCTGCTAACATTTTTCCTCGTTGGCGACCCGCAGAAATGAGCGCAATTGCTGTAGCTTTATCTCCTAAAGCTTCTTCTACACCAGTAATAATAGCTTTGAGGCAAATAATACTACTAAAGTCTCCAAGTTCTTGACGTAATTCATTTTTGGCAGTCGCCATATCGCTCTCCTTTGCTTTTGTTCATTTGAAAAATCGACTTATATATTTCTTCTTTAGGTAATAGATTGGTTCAGATTTTTTAGTGGCAATATAATTTTAATTTTCATGACAAATACAAGAACATTTAGACAATTTGATCGGTTAAGATTTGCAACGATTTCATGATTGAATGCTTGTCTCTAGGATTAATATTCAACACAGGTGGACAATGATGAGTATTTACAATCCCTAAATGTTTGACAATTTCTGCTGCGGGTAAAGCTCCAGCACAATCCGTATGAGTCAAGCCAATCACCATAGGCACTTGAACGCGATCGTTCATAAACGCTAAAATATCTTTAGCATAGGCAAAGCTACCCGGTTGATTAGCTGCCACGAGCAGCATGTAAGCATCAGCCCCTTTAATTAAAATATCCCACATGAAATCAAAGCGAGTTTGACCAGGAGTCCCATATATATGCAAATTTTTATTGACATCTAATACCAACCTGCCAAAGTCGAATGCAATAGTTGTTGTCTCTTTGAATGAATTTTCTATGTCAGAATCACTGACATTGCGTTCTATTTCTACGACATCAACTTCACTGGCTGTTCTTACAAACGTAGACTTACCTGCTCCTACAGTTCCGGTTATAACGACACGTATATTTTTCATGTAACTTATTTCGCCATCTAGTCTTTTCGTTTTTTGAAGTAATTTTTAATTACTAAATAAGTAAGTAGGTGGACACAAGTAACGTGAACGGTGGAGATTAGGCAACAGGCAACAGTAAGGGTTTGAGGGCGACTTACAAAACTTAATCCAGTGCTGTTTTCTTTTGTCCGACTACTTGTTTTTTATTTAAGCTTAATAATTTGCAGCTATTATCAGCTCAGTTTTGAGGTTTAATCTGGGGTGATGTGGAAGGAAAAACAGAAAATGCTGTTAAAAGTATAATTAAGCTATGTCAGGATATCTTTAGCTATTACTGCTGATTAGTAACATCGTTAAAATATTTCCTGACACAGAATTAACTCAGTTACATCAAAACTGATTTGAGATCGCCGAGAGTGCGCTTAATGTCTAACATCAAGAGTCCTTGTTTGGCTTGTTGAGTAGCTAGAACGAGAAAAACAGCATCTTCACCACAACTGGTCAAAATACTTAACCCTTGGTTACCTTCAACATAAATGCGATCAATGGTACCGCGAACCAGTTCTTTACCGATTCGTTCACCTAAAGATAGCATCGCCGCAGACATGGCTGATACCCGTTCATCATCCATATTACTAGGCAACGTAGTCGCCAGAGGTAAACCATCGGGAGTGACAATAGCAGCACCTTCGACATCACTCGCTGCTGAGACAAAATCCTGGAGAATATGTCCTAATTTTTCCGAATTTATCGCCATTGTTTGTTTTACTCCTGCTGAAATTCGAGAGATTGCTAATAGGGTTAAGCGTTGAATTACATCGAAGCTGCACCTGTGGAAATGAGGCGTTTGAATAAGCCTTCTGTCCAGCCAGTTTCTTGAAGGACTGCTGCTGATGTGACTTCAAGGTAGGCTTGTTCAATAAAGGCTAAATCAATCATGCAAATTCGACCGAGGGCATCTCGTAATTCTTCATTTTTGTCTGCCTCTTTTAGCTTTTTACCCACGGCATTAACCACAATCGCCATGGCTGGAACCACATGTTGTGGTCCAATACCAATCTGAACATGAACTAAACCAATTCGCCAACGGCGATCGGCATAAGCATTACCCCAATCATCCATGCCAGTAAACATTTCGTAAAACCATTGCGTAAAGGTTTCACGTAGGCGATGCATCCGTCCTTCTTTAGCATTCAAAATTTCGCTCATTTCTGGATCTCGCCCCAAATAAGCATAGAAATGATTTGCCATTTCTGGAGCGATATCTTTGCCCCAAGTGGCGTTAGCTTTGAGGATGGCTTTGTCTTCATCGGTAAAGCTAATACGCTTTGCCATTGTCTCCATAAATGCATGAGCATCTAAGGTCATAGTTTTCTCCTACCAGCATGAAGTTTTAATCTTCTTCATTGATAACAAATAATTTTTATGATTGTCCATATAGTTTTGTGTTGTTTTTATAAAGAATAGTTGATGTATAAAATCAAGCAGCACAAAATGGTTAAATACCAAATTAAAAGCAAAGCATGGTATTTACATGAATTGAATGCAACCCACTCTTACGATTAATGGCACTGAAATAAGCATCAGGAAATCGATAAAACCTTTAATATACAGTAGGGTGGGCATTGCCCACCAGCCTTAAGTCAGTGGCATTTCTCTTAAGATAGTGATTGAATTCAGAATTATCCAACTATTAAAAATTAGATGATACCTAGAATGGATATCCTTGTATCCAGCTAGGCTAATGTCGAACTTTGCCAATGACAAAGGACAAAAGACATAACGTTCCTGACATTACCTTTTTTCATGCGTTAGCAGATAAGTCCGGAGCGTTAGCTTAAATCAGTATTGTGGTTATCTCTATGCTTGTGTCCAGATATACAGTTTGGCTTATGTATAGTTTTATTATTTGTGATCATAATTTATTGAATGCGATCCCCGACTCCTTAAAACTTAAAAAAG
>CAZNNK010000637.1:0-4520 GCA_964574085.1 uncultured Coleofasciculus sp. | reverse complement strand
CCCCAAAGGCTGGCGCTAGGCGGCGAAGCGAAGGCGACCTCCATCCCTAATCGCTTTGGTGATCAGCCTATTGCTGATCAGCGTGCAGATTGACTATCATGCTATTGGTGTATTACGTGTTTTACGCTATCTTACGGTTAAGTCCATTTTCAGGGTCATCGCAATGGCATAGCAAAGAAACTCCACCTTTGAGAAACACTCAAGCTAGAGGGACGATCTGATCTATTCCGTTGCCAGTCAACGCATCTACGACACCAAATTGAACAGTTCAATCTTGACTACGCCAATTGGGTGTATGACTTAACCTTTTTATGTAGGGTTTTTTGAGAAAACAGTTATTGAATTATCTGTGCGAGGAGTTTATCTTGGCATTCATCCGACTCGCCGATTTGATCATCAATATGGACTATGTGGCGGCAGTGACGTTCAGCACCTACAACGGATTGGGTGAGGGACACGAGATCCCGGTTGTTAACATTTGTTTGGCAATTCCAGAGGGGGCATTAGATGGTCAAACGTCATCATGTATAGGGGATTGCCAGAATTGTCAGGGTATAGAAAAGCTGGAATATGAGAATGATTTAGCGATCGCGATTTGGAATTACTTTACTCAATCCAGTGAGGTTACGGTTCTGTTTGAGTAAACGCCTCAGGGAAGTTATGAGTCATGACTCTTCGCGACCTTCGAGGGCATGGTGCGTGAGTTCACGTCCCCAGTTTATGAAGACTCGATAAAACCTCCAAGACTTAGTTGCTGATGCTGGTGTAGTTGACCTATGATAAGGAAAGTGTATTACAAGTTATACGATTGTATGACAGATTCAACCCGATCTGGGAACGAAAGCCAAGGGTCAGCGATCGCTCACCTGTTTTGCTTCTGTTCTCCTCAAGGTTGGACACCACCAGGGTAATCTATCGTTTTCGCTTCAATCCCACTGTTCCTGAATGTGGTGTTTTTTTTAGGTACTAGCACTATGAGTTCATTCAAATCCGACAACCAATTAAGTCATCTCAATGCTTCAACCCCTGATACTGTAACGTCTGAAGAAGTGCAGCAATTTGACTTAGACCATCAATTAGCAGAACTTGCTGTTCCTTTAGCCCAAGCGTGGAAAGACAACCATCCAGAAGCGCAACCTGCATCAGAAGCGGATTTAGATGTTTGTACGTTGGCGGTGGCGATTGAAATGGCGATCGCAGGCGAAGCCGTTGGTGGTCCCATCGGCGCTTTAATTGCCTCTGGCAGGGGGGTAAGGGCGGCTAGTGTGGCGTGTAGACGAGTGCTTTAATCCCATCTTGTCATTTGTCTTCTGTCATTTGTCATTGGTGAATTAGGACTCAGCAAAAAATGCGGCTGTCTTTTTGGACGCCTGGTGAGGATAAGTGTCTGTTGTGTTATTTAACAGCAGAAGTCCTCGGATACTGTTTTGGATTTTAGATTTTAGATTTAGGTCTAGTTCTCTCTAGTTCTCTAATGATGTAACGCTGATCTAGGGTATTGGACAATTGATAGTAATTCGATTGATACAGAAAAAAATCAAACCACCTAGCCTACTTTCACCCCCATCGTCTACCCATTTTAGTTGAGTTATAAACCCTGTTGAGTTCTGAGTGTTGAGTAGGGGCTATTTTTAAGTAGTCGGACAAAAGAAAACAGCACGCCCACGCTTGTTTTGTGTAAACAAGCCTCAAACCCTGACAAAGGACGTAGCTTGCTTCTCAGAAAGCGAGTATCACAATCACTAATCAACAAAGACTCTCATTTCAAGGACTTTATTTCATGGCTACCCAATTTGATCCATTGAACACCTATAATCCTCAATCCCATGAAGACACTTTGAATAGAGGGTATCCAAATAGTGCAACGAATTATCCCAACTCTCAACTCCCTCTAGAACCCGTTCCCCCCCCAGAAATGACGCCTCCAGAAGCGAAAAAACAGCCTTCTTTCCTAGGGCGTACTCTTCCGGCTGGCTACAATCGGTTATCATCGCCAAATAGTACTCCCTTGCGGATTCAGTTATTACAAACCATTTTGCCTGCTGTACTGGTTCCCCTGGGATTAGCCGGATTAGTGACTTATGGGATTATTTCGGGACGCAGCCAAGAACAAACGGAGCAGTTACTACAAAATGAAGCCTTATTTGCCAGTGATGTCGTTAATGAATTATTAACCGAATCGCAAAAAGTACCAGAAATATTAGCGAATAACCCGTTAGTCATTAATGCCGCTAAAAATACGGCAACTGTAGCGCAAGAAGAAGGGCTGCCGACAATTCCGATTGAGCAGCTTGAACAAACCTTCGCCACGAATAAAATTGTCCAACCCAATGTCTCTCTGAATAGTTATTTGCAGAGAACGGCAGAAATTAGCGAATTTGCAGAGCTATTTTTCACCGACAAGCATGGATTTAATGTGGCATATAGTCGCCCAACGTCCGACTTTGTGCAACGGGATGAACAATGGTGGCAACGAACCAAAACCGAAGAGGGTCAGTTAATCGAACCAACCTTTGATCAATCGGCAAATACGTTTGGCATTGAACTGAGCCAAGCGATTACTGATCCGAACTCCGGTGAATTTCTGGGTGTGATCAAAGGTGTCTTACCCGCCACAGCCTTCGGTACGGTGCTGAATAATTTGCTCTCCGACCTCCACCTGGTTGATTCTCAAATCGTACAGCTTTTAGCCCTGAACCAGGAGGGGAACTTCAGCGTCATTCATACGGTTGGGGTTGAGGATGGAGACACTCAGAAGACAGTTTTAGGCGGTGATGCGATCGCCCAAGCTGCTAGGATGTTACTTGATCGTCCAGAGTCTCAGAACCCTGAGTCGGAATCGGTAGCCAGTAATTTACCACTTAAGGATTTAACCCTAGAGTCCGTTCAATCCCAGGTTGGCGATTCCCTAAACAGCGCTAGCTTTGCATACGCGGGTCGCCGTTATCTTCTGGTCACCGTTCCCAAAACCAACTGGGTGATAGCGGTTTCCATGGAACTGAGTGATCTCCGCCAAACTGGGTCGCAAACGGCGTTAACCTTTTCCTTAGCCTTCCTGCTGTTAGGCGGTGCGATCGCCGCCACTTTATTATTTTTAGCCCGTCGTTTGGCAATGCCTTTAAAACAATTGGTTAGCACGGCGGAACAGATGATTGCTGGGGATCTGAATGTTCAAGCTGAACCCGTAGGTCCAACGGAAACTCGCCTCTTGTCCCAAGCCTTTAATAATCTGCTCACCAGTGTCAAGGGATTATTGTATCAGCAATCGGCAGAAACTCTACAGGCAGAATTATTTGCCAACATCGCCGCGTCCCGCGCTCGGACTGAACGCGACTTAGAGGAAGTCTTCCAGGCGGCTGTTCAGGGAGCGTTACAAATTCTGGGTGTGGATCGGGTGGTCATTTATCGGTTCCAACCCGACTGGCGGGGATACATTTCCAATGAAGCCGTCGCCCCCGGTTGGGTTCGGGCGTTGGGGGATAAAATCGAAGACGCTTGTATTGGGGATGCTCTCATCGAAGCTTACCAAAAAGGACGAGTTGTACCCACGAATAATGTTTTTGAAGCCGGTTTTCATCCGGATCACCTCCAGTTAATGGAACGGTTACAAGTTAAAGCCAATTTGGTCACCCCCATTCTCAAGGATGAGCAGTTATTTGGTTTACTGATTGCCCATCACTGTAATGCGCCCCATAATTGGCAACCGTCAGAAATTGAGTTTCTCAAGAAATTAGCGATTCAAGTGGGTTTGTCCTTAGACCGGGTGAACTTCTTGGTAGAAAAAGAAGCAGAAACCGAACGGGCGCAACAATTGAACGAAATTACCTCAAGTATTCGGGAATCCGTGACCGTGGAGGAAATTTATAATGCTGCGATTACAGGAATTCGCCAAACCATGAAAACCGATCGCGCGATCGTTTACCTATTTGACAAAAACTGGAAAGGAACGATCACGGCTGAATCGGTGGCGGACGGGTTTCCCAAAGCCTTGGGCGCGAATATTGCTGACCCCTGTTTTGCCGAGCAATATGTGGAGAAATACAAGCGGGGGCGGGTCAAGGCGATTGCAGATATTCACAAGGCAGGTTTGAGTGACTGTTATCTGGGTCAATTGGAACCCTTTAAAGTCAAAGCCAATTTAGTCGCACCGATTTTGGCGTATGGGGATCTTCACGGCTTGTTAGTTACCCATCAATGTTCCAGTACCCGGGTGTGGCAAGACTCAGAAATGACCTTCTTTAAACAGGTGGCGATTCAACTCGGTTCAGCCTTAGATCGTTTAGATTTCTTAGCCCAAATCGAGCAATCCCGTCAAAAAGCCGAACAACTGGCAGAGGAGCAACGTCAACAAAAAGAAGCGATTCAAATGCAATTAGTTGAACTGCTCAATGATGTGGAAGGCGCAGCCAGAGGTGACTTAACAGTACGCGCAGAGGTAAACATTGGTGAAATTGGCACCGTTGCTGACTTTTTCAACTCAATTGTGGAGAACTTGCGGCAGATTGTAACACGGGTACAAG
>CAZNNK010000636.1:2564-4524 GCA_964574085.1 uncultured Coleofasciculus sp. | reverse complement strand
TTTAGGAACAATTGTAGGGGCGGGTTTAGGGACTAAATTCAGATATCCACCAATAAGGGAACAACAAAACCCGCCCTCCCTCACCACTAACGGAACAGCAAAACCCGCCCTGCCTTGGTAAGGCTATATTTTCTAAAGTTCCGTAACAATTTGAGCGATCGCGAATTGCAAAAAGGACTTGTGCAGGATAATATTAAGTATCCAATAAGTTGAGTTGGGAAGACTGGTCATGGGTAGCAAACGGCGTCTTAACAAAAAAACATCCTGGCAACCAACCTCTTTACCAGTGCGGAATCCTTTGCAGACCCGTCCCTTCGGTAAAGGTATCCAGGCAAGACGAGCCGAATTACCAAAGACCAATGTGCTGCAAACTCGTCCCTTCGGTACTCCCAAGCAAGCATCTACACCTAAACAAGAGATGCCAGATCTCCAAGCTCAACTCGAACAGGTCAAGCTCTCTGGCTATAATGCTGCCAATGTTCCCACACTTGCTCCGAGTAGCGCTACACCGATTCAGGCAAAGCTGACGATAGGAGAACCGAATGATAAGTATGAGCAGGAAGCGGATCAAGTAGCGTCTCAAGTCGTCAATCAAATTAATTCGCCTCAAACTCAATCGGTTCAGGGTAAAACAGTACAACGAGAAGCCTTACCCGAAGAAGAGAAAGAGGAAACTCCCGTTAACCCCAAACTTGAATCAGGAACAGTGCAACGAGAAGCCTTACCCGAAGAAGAGGAAGAAGAAGAGGAAGAGGAAACTCCCGTTAGTGCCAAACTTGAATCAGGGACAGTACAACGAGAAGCCTTACCCGAAGAAGAGGAAGAAGAAAAGGAAGAGGAAACTCCCGTTAGTGCCAAACTTGAATCAGGGACAGTACAACGGGAAGAACTTCCTGAAGAAGAGAAAGAGGAAACTCCCGTTAACCCCAAACTTGAATCTGACACTATCCAACGTCAAGGTATTCCTCCTGAAGAGGAAGAGAAAAAAAAAATTAGCCCAAAGTTAATGAGGAAATCCCAATCGGGAACAGGGAGTACAAATTCCTCGGTTAACTTAGAAGAATCGATTCAACAAAAGCGGGGTCAGGGACAATCCCTCTCAGAGGATATCCGCGAACCGATGGAGCAAACATTGGGGGCTGATTTCAGTGGGGTAAAAGTACACACTGATAGTCAATCTGACCAGCTTAATCGCTCAATTCAGGCGCGTGCTTTCACAACAGGACAAGATGTTTTCTTCAAACAGGGCGAATACAACCCTGGAAGTAAGAATGGACAGGAATTGCTTGCCCATGAGTTAACTCATGTTGTTCAGCAGACAGGTACTGTTCAGCGCGATGATGATCCGGCAAAAAAAGACCAAAAAAAGTCGAAGAGTACCATTGAGGAACTCAGAGACGCATTAAGCGGTTGGGGGGCAGATTCAGCCAAGATTTTGCAGTTGCTAGGTAAAGCGTCTGCTTCCGAGAAGAAGCAGATATTAGCTGACTCTAAACTGATGGGTCAACTCCAAAGGAAACTGAGTCGCCGTGAGATGCTTCAAGCCCTCAATGCTCTGGAGGCTCCCCTTAAACAAAAGCTGAATGCAGCAATGAAGGGTTGGGGTTGTGATGCTCAGGTGATTAAGGATCTGACAGCCAGTGCCAAAGACGCAGAGAAGAAAGCCGTTTTAGCTGACACAGCGTTGGTTGCTCGACTCTCAAGCGAGTTGAGTCGAGCCGATATGTTGACGGTTTTAGGCAACCTCAATGCGCCTGTGAAAGACAAACTAAATGCGGCGATGGATGGTTGGGGAGTCGATGCTGAGGCGATTAAGGCTCTGACCAAAGGGGCATCAGATACAGAAAAGCAGGCAGTTTTGAATGACGCGGCACTGGGATCGAGGCTTTCGAGTGAGTTGAGTCGAGCCGATATGTTGACGGTTTTAGGCAACCTCAATGCGCCTGTGAAAGACAAACTA
>CAZNNK010000636.1:0-2464 GCA_964574085.1 uncultured Coleofasciculus sp. | reverse complement strand
CGAGGCTTTCGAGTGAGTTGAGTCAAGCCGATATGTTGACGGTTTTAGGCAACCTTAATGCGCCTGTGAAAGACAAACTAAATGCGGCAATAGATGGTTGGGGGACAGATGAGCAGGCTATCCGTGAACTTATGGTGAACGCGACAGGGGCTGAGCGCAATAAAGCGTTAAGTGATACGGTGCTAGTGTCCAGACTTGCATCTGAACTTTCTCTGTCTGAGATGATGAGCATTCTTACGGATGCAGGTGTTCCCTTTAAAACCCGATTTGAACTGGCGCTCAACCCTTGGTCAGCAGGACTTAGCCAACTTCAACCTCTGGTGGAAAATGCCACTGACGCTGAACGCCAAACCGTTTGGTCAGATGCTGCACTTATGACCCAAGCTAATACAGCTCTGGGCGAACAAGATTACCTAACCTTAGTGACTACCTTGGGCATGTTCCAGCCGGGAACCACCGCAGAAGATGGGAAGAGTCATACCTCGGCGGGTGATGCAGATACTTATATCCAAACCCACATTGCCACTTATGTGGCTGAAGCGGTCAAGAATGGTCGGCAAATAGCTGGACTCGTAGCCGTAGTGGATAATGCCGATTGGGATCGAGCCGGGATTGCCCATTATGGAGCCTCAACTTGGAATGGAGGCAAGAAAACTCAAATTAATGGCTTTGTGGATAGTCAAGGTCGAGTCTGGATTCACAAGGATCGAGGAAATGCGGGTACGATGATTCACGAGGCAGTTCACAAATATTCTGATAATGGGTTAATTGGGATTAGTCAACCTCTGAATGAAGGGGTGACAGAATATTTCACCCGTAAAGTTTGTGCGGCGGTTACGCCTCCAATTACCGGACGTCTCAACTACCAAAATAACTACGACTGCGTAGTCGTCTTGGTGAGTCTGGTCACAGAATCTACCATAGCCAGTGCCTATTTTGACGGCAAGACAGATGAGTTAAAGAACGCTTTCATCAAAGCCAAGAGCGAAACAGACTGGGATGACTTCATTCATGAAACTAAGCAAAATCGGTGGGCAAATGCAACTAGATTATGTACCCCATAAACGCCTATTCGTTTCAGTTCTGGTAGGCATGGTTATCGTGAATGTAGGCACAGCTTGCAATGAAACGGCAAGTAGTACTCCTAAAGCTGACTCGGAAATAGAAAATCAATCATTTGATTCTCCGAGAAAACAGTCTAATGCCCAATCCCAAGACATGAAAAGGAGAAATTCCATGACAACAGAAATGCTGGGGCAAGAACTGCAAAGAGCGCGTGTTCTGCTGAGTCAAGCAAATGAACCACTCCAGGAAGTAGACCCAGAACTCCCACCTGAAAATATCGGTGCTTTGGGCGGTATTGGTTTCGAGGTGAAAAACCCTGATGTTAAACTGAGTATCTATGTCTTCGAGTATCAAAACCAGCACGCTGATGCTGTAGAAAAACTGATGGCTCAAGTTCCTCAGGAGGGAACCCGAATTCTTCACGGTTCAAATGGTTCTCTACTGTTTTTTGGGCATACACGAACTGATGGTCCAGATGGTATAGACGCAAAGTTTCGCTTGGGTGGTCTAGCTTCCGCTTTTGCTGGTCAGGAATAGTAATGGATATTGAACGGCTAAGACAACTCTGTTCACTTCAGAGTCTTGAGGTTACCCAAGATATCGACGAAGTGTTACACAGACTCAGGAATCCTCTAGCTGAATATGCAGAGTTGGAGTTGCGGTCTGATGGGAAGCACGTTGATCTAATCACCTTAAGCGAAGACCCCAACGCGGTGGATGAGTTTTTGGCAATATTAAAAGACCGAGGAACTCCTGAGGCAGATTGTGCCATAATGATTGCCCTGGCTAATTTTGGAGCGGGTTGTGTTGTGGGAATGAAGCTGCCAATCGCTGGGTCAGTTTCCGGAGGAGAGATGTACATTCGAGGTGCAATTCCGCTGTCGGAAGTTGAGTACTTTCTGGCACAACGGGGTGTGGGTTCAGAAGCGATCGCGCAGATTTCAGGATTAGCTCAAATCTTTGAAAAGGACTACACTCATATTCTGGCAGCCGATGCCACGTCTCCTCCCAGTTTTAGCGTATTTTTCACCACCTATCTCGTTCCTGGTGAAGAAGAACGTGACCGCGATCGCTTGCAGCAGGCGCTTGCGAAAACGGGTGTTACGGAAGATGGTATTGAAAAATTTCTGCCCTTACATCGTTTGCTGGGTGCCTCACGACCCGAAACTCTCTACTTTTCTTGGAGGATCAAGGATGGCAAACCGACAATTGGAGCTAAAATCGACTACGCGGGTGTTCGGCTGGGGCTTGTTTCAGAGATGCTCACAGGGATCGGTGTAGCTAATCAAGCTAGACTCCCGATCAAATGGGGTACACAGCTTAATGTACGACAAGCTAACTATGCGGGTCTTGTCATTGGCTCTCACCAACCATCAGGTGTTCGCGCCTACTTTACCAT
>CAZNNK010000635.1:0-4526 GCA_964574085.1 uncultured Coleofasciculus sp. | reverse complement strand
TGGAATATGGTTTGATGAACGATTTCGCGGGAGTGCAGTACGGGAAGAGTCAGATTTTTGTCTGCGATTGCGGCAAACGGGGTATCAGATTTGGTATGACCCCGATGCCTCTTTGGTGCATTTAGGCGAAGAGACGGGCGGTTGTCATGATATTAGTACGCGATCGCTAAAATACCAAGTCACGTTTTACCACAATCATTTCCTGATGGCGCTGAAAAATCTCACCCCCAGTCAGCAGGTGCGCTTATTCGCCAAGCTTTTTGATTGTCACGTTTTGGGAAATCCTCCCTGTAACAAGAGTGGTTCGCCAATTAAAATTGTCACTCGTGCAGGGTTTTACACTATCGGATTTATCGACGCCCTGAAAACTCAAATCAAGTCCAGTTGGGATCAGGGGCAAATTTATACCGAGTTGGATGAAAAAGCTGATGGTTGACTGGGGACATTTTGACCCTTCGCAACCCTGGAGGGAACCTGGTTTGTAGGGGCGGGTTTAGGGACTCTCTTGTAGCAATTGATAGTAACCTTGGTACAAAACCCGCCCTGACTAACTGTTGAGTTAATTCTCTATCTCTCTTATCTCCCTTATCTCCCTTATCTCCCTCATCTCCCCCATCTCCCCTATTCCCTATTCCCTCTAAAAAAATGAAAATTATAGTTGCCAGTCATACTTATATTGTTGACCTTAACTGCGAAAAGCTACGCGAACTCGCGAAGTTAGAACCTGATATTGAAGTCACCGTAGTTGTACCCCGTCGCTGGCGTCCAGGAGGCGTACAAAATAAAATTATTGAAACCCAACCCCGTCAAGAAGGTTCATTTCGAGTTGTCCCTATCTCCAATTTAAGCCAAAACAACCAGGGATTGCTCACATTTGGCACAGACATTATTTCCGTATTGCGAGACTTTAAACCCCATATCATTCAAGTTGAACAAGGGGCAAAGGCATTAGGTTATGCTCAATTTATTGCCTTGAATCAACTTTTAGGGCTAAAGGCAAAAAATGTATTCTTTACCTGGTGGAATTTACCCTATCAGGTGAAGTTTCCTTTGTCAATATTACACGACTATAACCTCCAGAATACCCACGGACTGGTTGCTGGAAATCAGGATGCGGTGGAAGTCCTCCAGCAGCATGGTTATCAGGGGGCTTATACCGTTATGCCTCAATTAGGTGTGGATGAAAGTCGATTTCGTCCCCAAGCCCAGCCAGAGTTACAACGTAAGCTAGGACTTCAAGACGATGAGTTTGTCGTCGGATTTGTAGGGCGGTTTGTTGAGGAGAAAGGATTATTAACCCTAGGGGAAGCTTTGGCGGGGATCAAGGATTATCCCTGGAAGTGGTTGCTGTTAGGACGCGGTTCTCTGCAAACTGTGTTAATGGAAAAGGCGGTGGAATGGGGAATTAAAGACCGGATGATTTGGGTGGAGAGTGTTCCTCATGATGAAGTGCCAAATTATATCAATTTGATGAATGTTTTGGTCTTGCCATCTGAAACAACGTACAAGTTTAAAACGTTAACGGCGGCGGGATGGAAGGAACAGTTTGGTCATGTTTTGATTGAGGCGATGGCATCGAAAGTCCCTGTGATTGGGTCGGATTCGGGGGAAATTCCGAATGTGATTGGTGATGCGGGTTTGGTGTTTCCGGAGGGAAATGTAGAAGGGTTACGTGGCAAGTTGGTATCGCTGATGGAACAGCCGGAGTTGGCGAATCAGTTGGCTGAGTTGGGGTATGAACGAGCCATGAAGCAGTATACGAATAAGGCTTTGGCGCGGCAGTTGTTGGATTTTTATCAGAGACTTATTGAATGATGAGACGGGGTATCAAAATTATATGTTTTAAACGCAGAGGGGCGCAGAGGTTTACGCAGAGGGACGCAGAGGGGGGTTAAGCTGTCATGCATTAAATTGGGTATTAGTAACGAGCAAGATGCTCGCACTACAAGGATTTCACCATAATTGACATTAAGGTTTAAATGCCGAACAGTTTATAGGATTGGGACTTGCTTTTTTATAGGAAATAATTGGCAATGATATGATGTAGCTTATTGCTTTGCTAGTATAACGAATGACAAATGACAAAAATGCGAATTTTACAAATTGTTCCTTCAATTTCGCTGGTTTATGGGGGTCCGAGTCAAATGGTGCTGGGGCTTTCTAAAGCGCTAGCGAATCAAGGGGTAGATGTTACGATATTGACGACCGATAGTAATGGGGATTTTGGTCAGCCGCCACTGGATGTTCCTTTAGATAAACCTGTTCCTCAGGATGGTTATCAGGTGCGATATTTCCGGTGTTCTCCGTTCCGGCGTTATAAGTTTTCCCTCGATTTATTACGCTGGTTGTGGCAACATGCTGGGGAGTTTGATCTGGCGCATATTCACGCCCTGTTTTCACCCGTGAGTACCGCCGCCGCAACAGTCGCCCGAAAACGAAATTTACCCTATATTTTGCGTCCATTGGGTACTCTTGATCCGGCGGATTTACAGAAGAAGCGACGATTAAAACAAGTTTATGTGGGATTGTGGGAAGGCGCTAATTTAGCGGGGGCGGCGGGGATTCATTTTACCAGTGAACAAGAGGCGAAAATTTCCCAACGGTTTGGTACGAATGCACCGGATATAGTGATTCCTTTGGGGGTGACGCCTCCGGAGGATGTAGGGATGTTGCATGCAACGTCTCTACGTCAGGGCGGGTTTTGCACAAACGATATCATCAATGGTGAAACAAAAGTCCCTAAACCCGCCCCTACAGATGTTCTAGAGAACGTCTCTACCCCATCCCCAATCCTATTATTTATGTCTCGAATTGATCCGAAGAAGGGATTGGATTTACTGATTCCGGCTTTAGAAACGCTTTTGGATGAAGGGTTAGGGTTTCAGTTTATTTTAGCGGGCGCGAATCCCCAAGATCCAGAGTATGAACGTAAAATTCAACAACAGATTCAAGCATCGCCGCTATCGTCTCACACGACAATTACAGGGTTTGTTGAGGGAGAAGTAAAAGCAGCGTTGCTTCAAAAAGCAGATTTATTTGTTTTACCCTCTTATTATGAAAACTTTGGTATTGCTGTCGCCGAAGCGATGGTGGCGGGGACTCCTGTGGTAATTTCCGATCAGGTGCATATTTGCCCAGAGGTGAAGGCGGTGGAGGCGGGATGGGTTTGTGGGTGTGATGTAGCGTCGTTGACTCAAACCTTACGGGAAGCATTAAAGGATGCTGGGGAACAAAAGCGGCGTGGGGTCAATGCTAGAGACTATGCACTAGAGCATTATAGTTGGGATGCGATCGCGCAGACTATGATTGAGGCATATCAAACTATAGTGAGGCAATAGGCAATAGGCAATAGGCAATAGGGGAAAGAGATAGAGAGTTTTTTTGAAAGCAAAGCAAAGACAATCTAGATACACATCTCATTTGAAAACGCTGTATAACTGACACCTGATAACTGATAACTGATAATGGCAGATATTGATAACCTCCTCAATGAAATAGCCGCCCAAGAAACCCAACTTCAGGATACTGAGTTTCTTGCCCCCTGTGTTCAAGGGGGACAAGTTCGCACGTCAGTGGCGAATCTGATTTATACCTTTACCCCCCAACCGAGGGACTTTGAGGGGTGGGGTATTTTTCGTCCTGTGGATGAGAAAACGGCTGAGGTAGTAGAAGAAGCGAGTTTACCTCAACTAGCGGAGTATCTGAAATTACTTAAACCCCTGCGCTTACGCTTGGCTTATCCGTTGCGTTCATTGACGTGGTTGGCGTATCCCATTAATGAATCGGATATGCAGCAACGTTTGGGTATGGTTAAACCTGTACCTGTCCATCTGGTTAGCGAAGGTGCTGCATTTGAACCGATTATTGCCCGTTTTGATGGTACGGCGTTTTGGTTTGATGAAATAGACAGACGCGCTGAACCTCAGCCGACTGAACAGTTACGAGAACAGTTAGAACACGTTACTCTAGCAGATCAGGTGCGGTTTGCGGGAATGACACCAGAAATGCGGACGGTTTATGAACTCGTATTGCAACAAACACCTGCGTATCAGCAGCGAGAACACCATCGGCGTCAAGCGAGAGAAGCAGAGGGAGCTGGGGGAGCTGGGGAAGCTGATGAACAGCAGTTGCGGGATGCGTTACAGATGGGAGGTGGGAGATTGCGGACTTTTCGCGATCGCGGCGAGTTTTGGCAAGTGGAATGGACGACTCGTGATGGGGAACGTCATACCTCTGCGATCGCCAAGGGGGATTTGACGGTGATGAGTTCGGGAATCTGTCTTTCTGGTTACGATCGCGACTTTGATTTACAGTCCCTGGTTGGTGTAATCGAAGCCCGCAGCTAGATCCCCCTACTGATCAATATTTCTTTACGAAGATTTCAAGAAACTACCCCTGAATCTTGACTACAATCTAGTTATCGTCTACCCCAATCTCTATTAAATACAAAGAGAGATAATTCAACATCCCCACGCTACTGACGTGGAGCGTGGGGATTGTCGGACAAACGGCAAGTTAAACCGTTG
>CAZNNK010000634.1:0-4528 GCA_964574085.1 uncultured Coleofasciculus sp. | reverse complement strand
GTCCTCTTGTTACCCGATGCTCCTAGACCCTACCAGCATGACTGTAACGGATACTGTTGCCCATAAAATTTCGAGCTGGAATCGGCAAATCTATAAACGCTTGAAACTAGCTCTGAGTCTCGGACTACGCCGTCAAATTTTGGTGGCGATTTGTGATGATCTGAGTCTGCGGAATCGTTTGGCGGGTAAACTCCATGGGGAGTTGGGGACAGCCTCTGCGATCGCGACACCCAAGGGTTCAGGCTCTACTAATTTAGTCAGCCTGAACATTAATGTCAATGATCCCCATCCTTTTGCCCAAATTTCTACCTGGTTAGCTCAAAATCGCCATTCTTCCATCACTACATCCCCTCCCAGTTTCCAAATCCTTGGTGTCGAACGCTTAACCCGTCAATCCCCAACGGTACAGCAACTGTTTCTCCGGCGTTTACAGTCCATTGAGCGCTATTTGCCTCAGTTAAACGCCAATGTGTTACTCTGGCTACCCCGCCCTTGGTTTCATTCCATTGTCCAGTCTGTACCGGAATTTTGGCGGTGGCGTACTGGGGTATTTGAGTTTGAAGGGGAACCCACCCCACTCCCCCCCGTTGGCGCGACTCAACCGGAAGCCTCTCCCACGGCGGTGACAACTCAGGAGACAGAGGAGACAACAGCCTCGTTCCAAGAAACCTTGCAGACGGTGTTAACCCAGGAAGTGGACGAAAATCTGGATTTGCAGTTGTTCCAGAATAGTATGGGCTACAATGGACACTCTAGCGAGGAGGTTGAACCCCTTATCACCCCGACTAACGGGAAGTCTGGTGCTAACCCGAATGGCAAAGGGATGCTGGGGGCTGTGGACTTTGAAACGAAAGAAACACCATTACCGCAAAAGAATCCTCCTACATCCCAACATCCTGCTGATACATCAACGAAATCCCCAGATCTCCCCCAAACCGCGTCGCCCGCTGAGGCATATTTACAACTAGGGAATCATTATCGTCATGCGATTGAACAAGGAGACACCTCAGAAGAAAATTTAGCGATCGCGATTCAGGCGTATGAGCAAGCGTTGCAATGGTTAGATGATACATCGCCCTATGTGGCGGATGTTCTTAATGATTTGGGAAATCTCTATTGGATGCTTTCCCGATGTCCCCAGGATACGGGCATGCGTCTATCTTATCTGGAACAGGGGATTCAAGCCTATCAACTGGCATTAACTAAATTAACGGCTCAAGACGCGCCCCAAACCTATGCCATGATTCAAAATAATTTAGGCGCAGCCTATGGGGATTTAGCTGGCTATAACGATGTAGCCGATAACCTAGAACTCTCGATTCGAGCCTACGAGGAAGCGTTACGCTATCGTAATCCAGAACACGATCCGCTCAAATATGCTTCCACCCAAAATAATTTAGGCACGGCATATTGGCATCTAGCACAACATCATTCTCCTGTCAATAACCTACAGGCAGCAATTGGGGCGTATGCGGAAGCTCTGTGTTATTACAACAGTCGCTCAAATGCCACAAATTGGGCGATGATTCAAAATAACTTAGGCACTGCCTACTGGAATCTGGCACAGTATGAACAACCGGAAACGTGGCTGGAGTTAGCGGTGATTGCTTATAAAGATGCATTAACCTATCGTACTCCAGAGGTGGCTCCGGCTGCCTGTGCGGCGACTCAGAATAATTTGGGTACTGCTTATTGGCATTTGGCAGATCGCTGTGTAGAAGATCCCCAGCGACGGGGAGACTATTTACGCCATTGTATCGCGGCTTACGAGGTGGCGATCGCCTTAGCAGAGAAATTGGCGCAGAATCATCCGCCGACATCGGTTAATTTTGATGTTATCGCCACTCGAAATAATTTGGGACTGGCTCATTACCAGTTTGCCACCGAACCGTCTTTAGGTGCGGGAAAAGAGGATCAATCCCACCATCTAGAAACCGCCCTCCATCAGCACGTTCAAGCCTGTATGGGAGTGGCGGCGCGATCAGATGTTTACCAAACTTCGTTGGACTATATCATTAAAACCATTCGCACGTTCTACCAGGAACAAGGGATTAGCGGGCAAAATCTGGCTCTCTCAAAAGTACCCGGTCAGCTTTTACCGGAAATTTTGCCACGCCTGTAGTGTGGGGTGTGAGGGAGATGAGGGAAGCACGGCATTAGGCTGTTCAACAACAGGTTTGTTGAACGTGCAATAGTGGTACACCTATCGCTTGGTAAACGTGGGCTGTTTTTTGAATCACGCTGCGATCATCAAACTCTCGCAAGACTTTTTCTCGTCCAGCGACTCCCATAGCTTGGCACAAATTGGCGTCGTTTAAGAGGATCTCAATCGCATCCGCCAACCGCGCCGCATCGTTAACCGGAACCAAAACGCCATTTTTACCCGGGTCAATTGCCTCTCGACAGCCAGGGACATCAGTGGCGACCAGGGGTTTTTCCATCGCCGCCGCTTCTAGTAAAATACGAGGAACACCCTCGCCACCGTGGGAGGGTAACACGACAAGGGTTGAACGAGCAATGAACTGTTCAATGTTCTCCAAATGACCGAGCAAGTCAACTATCCCTTCCCGTTGCCAGTGTTGTAAAGTGATCGGAGAAATTGAAGCAGGATTGCCTAGGTCTGGCTCGCCCGCGATCTGAAACGTTGCCCGAACGCCACGAGCTTTGAGAATATGGGCAGCTTCAACGTATTCTATAACACCTTTTTCTGTGATCAGGCGGGCAGCAAACAGGACGATTGGCGTCAGCGGAACATCTGGCGGATGAAGCGGCGGTGAAAAGCGCTGCAAATCGATACCCGAACTTCTGATCAGTACAGTTCGGTAGGGATTAGTCAGCTTCAGGGTGGTGAAAACTTGCCGATCATCCTGATTCTGAAACACAACCATTGCCCTGCGAGCCGTCAATACCCATCTACCGACGAGAATGAAGATGAGTTTCAAGATCCGAGCCTTCCACTCGTTGCTACTAAAAATGTAGCCTAATCCCGTAATCGCATTCACCACCCCAGTTGTACCACTCAGCTTAGCCGCGATCGTTCCCACAAGAACGCATTTGAGTGTAAAGTGATGAACCACAGTGGGCTTTTCTTGCCAGTAAATCCGGGTTAAATGACCAATAGTCAAGAGTTCGACTAGGGGATTAATACTGCGCCGAGTCAGGCGCAACGGAATCCAGCGAAATCCTTCGGCTTGCAGTCGGTGTACGTAGGTATCTGGGGGAGAAACAAAAACAACCTCGATTCCTCGTAGACGGAGAAATCGAGCCAAGGGTAAACGGAAGTTGTAAAGATTCCAACCCGTGTTAGCGACCAGCAAAATTTTGGGGCGATGCTTGAACTTCACACGACATATCCTACTAATATGGATAGGTGAATGGCATCGCTAAGCTATCTTCCAGTATAAGCATTTGCCTGGGTTTGGTGAAGAGTCTGGAAGAAATACAACTATCTGGGTGATGTATATAGCGCTTGCCTCCATCAGGCATCAGTATTTTGGATTGGGTGACGGCTAGTCAAGTCTTGCGACTCAATGAACAAAATGTGGCATAAGGGTTTGTCAAGGAACTCTATCTAAAGGAGGATAGTTGACTCATAGAGTGTTCGAGAGTAGGTGATAGAACCCCCAATAATCATTGGATAAGAGCTTACTGCTTCTTTTTACGAGTAAGCCGCGAACCAATGCCTAAACTACCAAATGCTAATAAACTTAGCCCTGACGCTGGTTCAGGTATTGGGATGGCTGTCGAAACCGCTTCAAATGAAATATCATCAACTGCGAAATCGTTGCCATCAAAAGTGGCATTCTGGTTCACAATTGATACTGTCGCACAACTGTTGGATGCCGAGTTCCAAGTCGTACTGAACGGTTTCCAAACTCCAGGAATGTCAGATGGCGTGAATAGGGAGCCTATTGTCGTTGAGTTGATGGCAAATTGTAACTGAGCAAAAGAACTGGGGAACATGGAGGTAATCCATGTCGCCAAGTTATATTGCGTGTTGCGTGTAACCGGGAGAGTTTGCTGCCAGACTATTTTACCAACAGTAGTGCTGCCGTTAATAATCATCATATTGCCGCTGCCTGTCGTATGATCCCCAAAGGATGTCCAGCGGCTATGTACAGCCTTTGGATTGATGCCGACGGTATAAACAGCAGGGGGATGCAGATTGTGCGGACTATACGTATAGTCACTAGAGAATCCGGTGTTGCCAGCACTAAAGTCACTGTTAAGCACAAGATTAGTTGCGTAGGCAGTCTGAGGCAAGACAATAGTCAACACACTAAGTAAATAAATATTAAGTGTAATCAACTGATTCACTCGAATCGACTTCATAATCTGTATTATTTTCCAGGGTTCAATCCTAATTAGGTAGAGCTTGCTCTATCATCCGCATCGTAGCTTCCCCTCAGGAGAATCGTAATCCGGAAAAACTCGGAATTATCAAAAAAACTTCAACATTTGTGCCAAGAATTTACTGATTCTATAAAGGTTTTATGAAGAGACAGGGGGGAAATCAAAGCCATTCAAT
>CAZNNK010000633.1:0-4530 GCA_964574085.1 uncultured Coleofasciculus sp. | reverse complement strand
ATTGTCCAAGCCGAGTGGACCGCTAAACAAGGGGGAGTGATCGCCGGACTGCCGATCGCCAAACGGATCTTCCAACTCTTAAGCGATCAAACCAGTTTTGTGGCGGCTGTGGCTGAGGGGGAAGACTGTCATCCTGGACAGGTCGTTGCTCGTTTACATGGCACTATAGATACTCTATTGATGGGAGAACGAGTGGCTCTCAACCTGGCGATGCACTTAAGCGGGATTTCTACCCTTACCCGCAACTATGTCAATCAACTCGCTGATCTTCCCACTCAACTCGTCGATACCCGTAAAACCACTCCTGGGCTGAGACTGCTGGAAAAATATGCCACCCAAGTCGGCGGTGCAATCAATCACCGTTTTGGCTTAGATGACGCCGTAATGATTAAAGACAATCATATAGTGGCAGCAGGTAGCATAAAAGAGGCGATCGCTAGTATCCGGGAACAAATGCCCTACCCCCTAAGCATTGAAGTCGAAACCGAAACCCTGGAACAAGTGACAGAAGCCTTAGATCAGGGGGCTGACATTATCATGCTGGACAATATGCCCTTGGATAAGATGCAAAAGGCAGTACATAAGATTCGCGCCAAAAATGGCAGACTGAAAATTGAAGCCTCTGGGAATATCACTCTGGAAACCATTCGTGCTGTTGCTCAAACCGGTGTAGACTATATTTCCACGAGTGCCCCGATCACTCGTTCCACTTGGCTGGACTTAAGTATGAACTTGCTGCACGAGACTCAAATTTAATCGCTAATCTCTTGAGTAAGCCATTTCTCTATCATTCTTGGCAACGTCTGATCGTTTCAACATTTTACCTAGCGCCATGACTTCAACCTTGGAACAACTAAAAGTCAAATTTGAGCAAGCCTTGATTGCTGCCTTTGGTGAAACGATGGCAGGTACAGATCCTATGTTAGTTCCCGCCAGTAATCCTAAGTTTGGTGATTATCAATCCAATGCAGCCCTCTCTCTGGCAAAACCGCTAGGTCAACCCCCACGCGCGATCGCAGACATGCTGGTCAACCATCTCGATGTTGCTGATATCTGCCATCCCCCCACAGTCGCTGGACCCGGTTTTATTAATTTCACCCTCAAACCTGCCTATTTAGAAGCCAAGCTGAATAGGAATCTCACCCATCCTCGCTTAGGTGCAGAACCTGCCAAGCAGCCCCAGCGAGTTGTTGTGGATTTCTCCAGTCCTAATATTGCCAAAGAAATGCATGTCGGTCATCTGCGCTCTACAATTATTGGAGACTGCATTGCCCGTATTTTGGAATTTCGGGATCATGATGTTCTGCGCCTCAATCATGTCGGCGATTGGGGAACTCAGTTTGGCATGTTAATTACCTATCTGCGGGAAGTTTGCCCAGAGGCATTAACTACGGCTGAGGCGGTTGATTTAGGAGATTTAGTCAGCTTTTATCGACAAGCTAAAAAACGGTTTGATAGCGATAAAGCATTTCAAGAAACCGCACGACAGGAAGTCGTAAAGTTGCAAGCTGGGGCTGAAGATACCACAAGGGCTTGGCAATTGTTGTGTGAGCAATCCCGCCGGGAATTCCAGGTCATTTATGACTTATTGGATGTTCATCTCACTGAACGGGGTGAATCCTTTTATAACCCCTTACTACCCGATGTGGTCAATGATTTAGAAAACTCAGGCTTATTAGTGGAAGATCAAGGAGCTAAATGTGTTTTCTTAGAAGGATTTACCAATAAAAAAGGTGAACCTTTACCCTTAATTGTGCAAAAGTCGGATGGAGGGTATAACTATGCCACAACTGATTTAGCAGCACTACGCTACCGGATTCAGCACGATGGGGCAAATCGGATTATTTATGTTACCGATGCTGGACAAGCGAATCATTTTGCTCAAGTGTTTCAGGTTGCACAACGGGCAGGTTGGTTACCAGAGACTGTTGAAGTGGTGCATGTTCCCTTTGGATTGGTACTAGGGGAAGACGGGAAAAAGCTGAAAACTCGGTCTGGAGAGACAGTACGATTGCGGGATTTATTAGATGAAGCGATCGCCCGTGCGCGTGCAGATTTGGAAACTCGCATTCAAGCAGAAGATCGTCAGGAAACCGAGGAGTTCATTGATCATGTGGCTCAAGTGGTGGGTATGGCGGCGGTAAAATATGCTGACCTCAGTCAAAATCGCACCAGCAACTATGTGTTTAGCTTCGATAAGATGCTATCGCTTAAAGGAAATACAGCACCGTATTTACTCTATGCTTATGCCCGGATTCAAAGTATCGGTCGTAAAGGTGGTATTGATTTTGAGCAGTTAAGAACAAAGGCTAAAGTTTCATTGCCAGAAGACCAAGAAGTAACCCTAGCGAAACATCTTCTACAAATCAGCGAGGTAATTAAAGAAGTTGAACAAGAGTTGTTACCTAATCGTCTTTGTCAGTATTTGTATGAACTGAGCGAGAAATTTAGTCAATTTTATGATCAATGTCCTGTGCTTAAAGCTGAGGAACCTGTGCGAACATCACGATTAATGCTGTGTGACTTAACGGCTAAAACGTTGAAACTAGGATTATCGTTACTCGGTATTTCGGTATTAGAACGGATGTAGAAATGCCCATTTGCTATTATAAGTATAGGGTAGTGAATAAGTGTTGTCGTGAGGGGAGGGAACAGGGAACAGGAAAGGGGGAACAGCGATAACCGAAGCGTGTCTTCAACTATTCCTTTTTCCTTGCAACCTTCCTCCTTCTCTTCTGCCCTCTGCCTTGTCTCTGCCGATCGTGTAAGTATTCAACCGGACATGATATAAGGGCTTGACGCTTAGGTTTTGTTGGGTTTCCTAGCGTCAACCCAACCTACAACCTATTTTAACTATGCCACACGGCTAAACTCTACTATGAGATGCTACCTAGCGATCATGCTTCAATGACAATTCGTAAATTGCCGCGTTTGCGTACAACTCGACAGGCAGTTGCTCCACTAGAGCGCTCAAATTCTAAATCTAATAAAGTTTGCCCAATTTTCAGGTTTTGCAGTGACAGATACTGGACAGATTCGGGTAAGGTGGGATGAACAATTCGCAGACAATTCCTAGGCGTATCCGGTACTAAATTAACCATCACCTGGAGGAGTTGGAAAATCGTCCCCGTTGCCCAAGCTTGCGGCGAACAAGCTACAGGATATCGCACCGGGGTGCTATCGGGGGTGCGTTCATAGCCACAGAAGAGTTCGGGTGGACGATAATAGGGTTGTTGAACCGTCATGTCGATAATACCCTGAGCCACCTCCAACGCCTGATCCACCAATCCGAGCGATCGCAATCCGGCAATAATAATTCCGTTATCGTGATGCCATGCTGATCCGAGGTGATAGCCCATGGGATTATACGCAGGCGATAAGCTACTTAAGGTGCGAATTCCCCAGCCACTAAACATATCTGGCGCTTGCAATCGTTCGGCGACATTGTGCGCCTTGTCCTTTGAGAGAATATCTAAACCGAGACAATGCCCCGGATTGGATGTGATAGGATAGTGGGTTCCTTCTTTGGCTTGAAACGCCTGAAATACTTTAACCCATTGCGGCAAGTACCGTATAGTCGTGTTTCTTGTAAGTATGTGAACATTTTGCGATAATTCCATCGCTTTTATGTAAAGTTTTTTTTCAATCGTCTGTCTGGTTCGTAGAAGACACTCAGGTTTCCAGAGTAACCCATGAAACGGTTATTCATCGAGGTGACGTATGTTAAAGCAACTGCCTTTCAAACGACTAGGGTTAACCCTATTGATAGCGTCGAGTGCTAGTTTTGCCATTAACTTGAGTTATTCACCACCATCATTGGCAGAACTGCTCACGCTTCGGGATGGTACTCAATGCCAAGGAAACTTTCAAGGACTCAATGGTAGAGGATTGTGCGTTTATGAGAGAGACCTCCAAGGTAATCCTTACAACTATTATGAAGGAGAACTTCGCAATGGTCTGCCATCAGGTCAAGGAATCTTCGTGTATAACAATAATGACCGCTATGAGGGAGAATTCAACAACGGTCTCCCCCACGGTCAAGGAACATTTATCTTTGAAAATAGCGATCGCTATATCGGAGGCTTCAAGGAAGGTGTACCCAACGGAACTGGAACATTCCTCTATGCTAATGGGGATCACTATTCAGGAGGGATTCTGAATGGTCAGTTCCACGGTTTTGGCACATTCATTTTTACTAACGATAGGTACAAGTCTGATGACGATGATCGGTACGATGGACAGTTTCTTTTCGGTCAGGCAAAGGGCAATGGTACACTAAGATATGCTGATGGTATCGTTTGTCGAGGCAACTTCTACAATAGTACTTTTACGGGGCGCGGTACTTGCACCTATCCCCAAGGCTCTTTCTATCAGAGTTATACAGGAGAAATACATGATGGTATGCCTGGAGGTGTTGGTATTCTGACTTATGCAAATGGTGAGGTTTACAGAGGAAATTGGAGCGATCGCCCTCGGTAAGAGCTGGGGAAGCTGGGGGAGCAGCTTAAGCAGATGGGGAGGGGGGACGAT
>CAZNNK010000632.1:0-4545 GCA_964574085.1 uncultured Coleofasciculus sp. | reverse complement strand
CAGCGTCAGAAGCGCATAAGACCCAGCAATCACTTCATAACGATTAGCGGCTGGCTTTGGAGTTGGCTAGTCAGCACAATATTTGTGTTCCTCATTTAAGCTTAACCATCAAAGACTATGAAGAAGCCGAGCAACGCCAATGGTCTGATTATGCTACAACTAAAGTCCGCTGTCTACAAGAAGAACGATCTGGAGTAATTGCTCAAGATTCTCCTTAGTTATAACTGGACATTGATGAGTGATTACTGCCAATTGTAGGCAGGTATCATCTGCTCGTTTTGTAGTGAGGGCTTCAGCCCTCTCCAGCTATGCGTTAGATTAATCTTTGTGCTGACTACAAACAAAGCCCTATTTTAGCTGTGCCACGCCAGTAGTGGACTGATACAGCTAAAATTGTGGAATAGATTTGACCGTGAAATTGGGCGCACGTCTGTGCGCCCCTACAATGCTAATCCACCAATTAAGGTGTGCCACGCCAGTAGTGGACTGACACAGCTAAAATTGTGGAATAGATTTGACGTTTAAACTGGGCGCAAGCCTTGCGCCCCTACAATTCTAATCTACCATTTTAGGTGTGCCACGCCAGTAGGTTGGGTTTCTTACCTTAACCCAATCTATTGTCCTTAGATTAAGGCTTCAGCGATTGCCGTCTGCAATAACTCATCTACGGATATCCCGGCTGCTTTTGCCATACAAGCAACAACACTTTTAGGAGAAAAAGAACAGTATAAACCTGCCTCTAAAAACCAGGGTTCTCCTTGAGAATCAATGCGAAAATCAAACAAGCTATAATGACGACAACCTAAAGCTTTATGGCATTGTTTGGCGACGTCTTGAACCTTGGTCGTTATCGGATCGGTTGTTTCAACTATCCAAGCCTTTTTCTTGTCCTTAGCTGTCAAAGTTAACTCACCTGTCTCTATTTTTTTTAGTTTATCGCTATAATTCCGAATTGGATGGTTTTCCGGATTGACTAAATAGTCTTCTAAAGGCAGTCCAATTAACTCTCCATTCTTCACAAAAATCCCACATCTAACTTCTCGTCCAAGTTCAATATAGTCTTCCACTAATACTTCATCGGCATAGTGAAAAGCTGTGGTTAAGGCTTCATCATAGTCAGCCATGTTTCTCACTAGCGTAACCCCTAAAGAGTTATCCGAATTAGCGGGTTTAATCACAACAGGTGGCATTAAATTGGGAGTGTCTCCTTGGCGTAATAGTTGCCCATAAGGAACTTTTACCCCCGCAGCAGCAACAATAGCTTTGGCTTTAGCTTTATGGGCGGTTAATGCCATCAACTCCGCTTTATTGCCTACATAAGGAATAGTTAAGAGGTCAAATAAACCTCGATAGTAAGTCATTCCAGGAAGACAAAACATTTGCGGTAAGACTACATCAATGTTTTGTGTCGTGATCCACTGTATGGCTTCAGCCAGAGACATGGGTTTGGCTGCATCAATGTCTTTTGGTGTCAACGATGACGGAAAACGCCACAATTTATCCGGGGTAATATAGGCAATAAAAAAGTTATAGCGTGAGGGATTAGCGGTTGCTGTGATACAGTCTTTAGCATAAAGACGGGATAAGTCGCTATAAAACTCATTTTCAGCAGAACCCACTAAATGAAGAATATTCAGCACTGACATGATTTAATCTCCTGATAATTTTAAAACCCATTAATTTGACAAAATTTAACTGCTTTCTTTAGCAATAAACAACTGAGATCCTAAATAAATCAGACCCCCCGTTGCCATACCCGGAAGCACCTCATAAACCACACCCGATAAATCCAGTCCCACCTTCCAGAACAACGCCGCCGCAACCCCCCCGAACATCATCGCGATCGCGACTGGCGTGGTTACCGATTTTTGCCAAACCCGTAAGATTAATAGGGGTCCCAAACTGGAGGCTAAAACTGACCAGGAAAATGTAATCAAGGCAAAGACATTATCATCTCCGGCTAAGGCAATAGTCAAGGTAATTACCGTCACCGTTAAGGTTCCCAACTTGGCATAATTATACGAGTGCGCCAATCCCGGAAACAGGTCTTGAGTTAACGCAGCTGAACAGGATAAAATTTGTGAATCCGCTGTCGATATTGTCGCCGCAAAGAGTCCCGCTAGCATCAGTCCCACTAAAATAGCGGGCAATAATTCCAGGGCTAAATAAGGTAGTGCCAATTCTGGATCACCATTGGTTAACAAATCGGGCAAAAGCACCCGCGCCGCCATCCCCACTCCCATCGCTGAAGACGAGGTAAAAAAAGCGCAAATCACTTTAATATCCCGGGCAAATCCAATCTTATTCGCCGAATCAATTGCCATTGCCCGAACTAAAATATGGGGTTGACCCACGACACCGAATCCGGCTACAATCCAGCCAATTAAAAAGGGTAAAAATCCCCACTCCAGATCCCCTGGACTTAAACTCACCAATTCTGGGTCAATAGCAGCAAGCTGTGTCCAGAATCCAGTCAATCCGCCGCAATTGGCGATCGCCACTACTAATAGCAGCAGTAGGGAACCAATCATAATCGTGGCTTGCACCGCATCCGTCCAAATTGAAGCCCGAATTCCCCCAGAAAAACAGTAAATCATCACCACAATCGCGCCCACAATCACACCGAGGGAATAATTCCAATTAAATACCGCATGAAGTGCCTTACCTCCTGCAACTAATTGTGCCGCTGCATAAGACCCCAGAAACGCAATCGTAATTAACGCTGAAATTGCCGTAATCCAGCGAATTCCTTTGGTTTGTTGACCCAGGAAAGAGGACACCGTGTCGGCAGAAATTTCTTCGGAAACTTGTCTGAATCGTTTAAATACAAACCACCAAGCAATATAATCTCCGATCATCCAGCCCAGGGTTAGCCAAATTGCCGATAATCCAATCGTGTAAGCAAAGCCAACTTGACCAATAAATAGTAAACCACTTTGACCCGTCGCCATCGCGGAAAGGGCGATTAGCCAAGGATTAACATTGCGGCTGGCAAGGAGGTAATCGGTTGTCGTCGTTTGCTTTTGGGTTGCTGAGTAAATACCGACGCCAGTAAACACCAAAAGAAATACGATAAAAGTGGCTGCAATCATTACTGAATTATGAATTAAGGATTAAATGCTCCCTCAGTTCCCCCAGCTTCCCCAGCTTTTCAATCTCCCCCCAATTCCACCAATTTCCCAATATTAAAATCAATCCTGATCCAGCCCTGCATTCGGCGCAGGTTATCCAGCAACAATAACGGAATTTGCCAGTGGTGTACCATCAAAAACGGTAGCGGATCATTCACCTGAAAAATTGCATCTTTCCCGCCAAACACTATCTTAAACCAGCGCCGGATATCCCCAAACGAGCGAATCTCATTCAACCGCCAAACTTCGTGATATAACCAATAGGTTGGCTTACTTTCTGGCAATGGCTGCAAGGGTTCAGGTAAAGGTGTGTCACTCAAATACGCCTCTGCTACTCCAGGATGGTTATAAAACATAGTAATCGCCGAATGCGTGCGCGGATTACACTCGATCGCGTAAACCGTCCCATCCTCTGCCTTGATAAAATCAAAGGAGGCTTGTCCCGTCAGATTCAATCCCTGGACAAACCGACTCACCCACTGCAAAATATCCGGCTGATCAACGTTTTCATAATTTACTTGAAACGCCGACGATTCACAGCAACAGTGCAGTCGTAATTCCCCATTCCGCACCGTACTATGAGTACAGTATTCCTTACCTGGAATAAACTCTTGCATAATCCAGGGTTTCTCCTTACTGATGGGCAAACTATTGACAAATGCAGCCGTTTCTGATGGAGTTTCGCAGGGGAGTTTAGTTAAGTTTAAACGCCGCACCGAGTCGTAAGGAATACTCTTCAGGATGTACTTGCGTTTCTCTTGGGAAAAGTCAAAATCAATCACCTGTTGCGGATCAGTAATTTTGAATGATTTTGGTACAGATAAGCCAAATTCCCGTGCTTTTTGGGCAAAGGCAAACTTATCATCCAGCAGTTGGGTGACATCTGGATCAAAGTGGAAGACTTCACAACATCCCGATAATACAGATTTGGCTAAAGAGTCATAATAACTAGCGACGGGACTACAGACAGGAACATAAACGTCCACATTTTCCTGTTTGGCGATCGCGAGTAAGGCTTGAATGTAACCATCGGGATCTTTGTTGGGGGCGGGAACCGTATAAAACCGATCAACCGCCCGCGAAAATCGATGTCCCACCAACCAATATTTATGAGTTTCCACTAAAATAACCCGATGTCCATCGGCGTAAAATGACCGCGCCAGTTGCAGGGATTTGGTCATTTTCCCCCCAGTCAGCATAATCGTTTTAAGATTGGGGTTAGCGATTTTGGGTTTCTGGAAAGGGCGAGTGAGACTATCCCACACCAGCGCCACGACGACAACGGTTAAATTGAATGGAAACGCGATCGCGAGTAAGGTTAATGTCCCCAGGTTTTGCAGTACAGCGATAATACGTGATGTTGTCATTTGTCATTTGTCAAAACACTGATTTCACGGATTTATTGGAGAGATAG
>CAZNNK010000631.1:0-4550 GCA_964574085.1 uncultured Coleofasciculus sp. | reverse complement strand
AATTAGACAGGGATAGCGCACAAACTCGATGGCATATTTATCCCGTTCGTCACAGGTTACCATGCCATCAGGATAGTGAAAGGGACCATTGTCTGATATGCAAACTTTGGCATCGGAGGATAAGATTTTACAGCCTTTTCCACGCAGGTGATTTTTTAAGGCGGCGATGAGGTTAACGGCGATTTCATTATGGGGAATGGTTCCCCCTGTCATGGCGAAAACGTCACCATTGATGTATTCGTATTTGATGTCTTGGTGTTTTTCCCAGTCTAGGTAGTCTTGGGGTGTTAGGGAGTTGGTTTGGGGATTGGCAATCATTTGTTTTTGGGGGTTTAGGTGAGAAGGGTAGATATTATGTCTGTTATGTTTTTTTAACGCAGAGGGGCGCAGAGGTTAGCGCAGAGGTACGCAGAGGGAGTTTAAGGATTTGGGGTAATTTTTTGTAGGATGAGGACATAAGTGGAAATGATATTGGTTTTGGCAGGTGTTGGGAATATATGGGTAGGAGGATGGGGATGGCTAGTTGGAGTTAGTTCGGGTTAGTTCACCTAAATGCTTCAAGATACTCAAGACGTTATAGAGATCATTCGTTGATTTACGGCGCAGGTCAAAGGGATCAGATGTGGCGTATTGAGGGATTTCTCCCTGAACTAATTTGACGAATAGAAAATATCCTCCATTGGAAATCATGCCAAAACTGGGTTGTTCGGGGTGAGGGTTAGCTAGCATATAAGCTAACATCTGTGAGAGTCCGGCTTCAATGGAATAGGCGGCGCGTTTGGATTCGATTACGGCTATCCAGAGGTGTTGTTTGAGGACTAATACGTCTAGTCGCCCTTCTACAATTAAGCCTTGGTCTTCTGTGGAAATATCGACGGATTTTTCGGCTTTGATGTGAAAGGGGAACAGGTAAAAGTCGGCTAAAAATAGTAGTGGGGCAATTATTGCCATGCGGATGGCATTTTCTAATAAGGGTGGGTGTTTGAGGAGGTTGAAGTAACCTCGCTTGAGTTTGTCTAACATTTGTTTCTCGATGTCAGAGAGTTCGGGGAGGTTATTTTGCCATTCCTGGAAGAATTGAGTATCTTCAACTTCGACTAGACCGAATCGCTGTTCTAGTTCGTCTATGGGGATAACTGAGGCTTGAACTGTTAAAACCATGGACTTACAAGTTATAGCGTTAATATTAATTATAATAACGCTATTGTAAGATTATTGGTGCGTTACGCTTTGCTAACGCACCCTACAATTTGACTATGATAAGTTGATTTTAGGTTGGGTTGACGTAGGAAACCCAACATTTTTACAGGCTAAGGTTCCCTTACTACGAACGTTAAAACCAGTTTCCGGCGAGGATGAATGCTGCCCAATAGTAAGGATGTTGATGGGAGGGATTATCGGGATTGGTTATAAATTTTCGTTGGGCGTTGGCTAGGGCTTCGGCTTTGGGAATGCCTTGATTTAATTGCTGGTAGAATTCGTTCATTAACTGGGCGGTAGAGGCATCACTAACACGCCATAAACTGGCGACGGTACTACTGGCATTTGTTCTTAAGGCGACTCCGGCTAATCCTAGGGCGGCGCGTTTATCACCTGAGGCGGTTTGACAGGCGCTGAGGACTAATAATTGAATGGGTTCGCTGCGGGTTTGTTCTCGCTGTTGCAGGAGTTGACCAAATTTTTCTACGGGGATTTTTTTATCCCAAGCGTAGATGACGGTTTTGGTTACATCTGAACTAAATTCGCCGTGGGTGGCTAGATGAATTACGGAAAATGGATGGTCAATGAGTCGGTTGCGGAAGTTGGTTTGGGTAAATTGTTCGTTTTCTAGAAGTTGGCTGGGAACGGTGTTGTGAATCTGATTTAGTTCGTCCCAGACATTGAATAAGGCGGGTAATTTGGGTGGGTAACTCTCGGCTTTTTTATTAATTCCGGCTAGTAGCCCTTGCCAATGGCTTGGGGATAAGGGGTTAAGGTTGGGTAATTGTGACCCGAGGCTAACGGTAATGTTATGGGTTTCGATTAAGTAATGGTGACCATCGTGGAGAATGGAAAGGGGGAGATTTTGTAGGGTACTATCCAGAACAAAGACTAGGGTTCCGGTTTGGGGTAAGTCAGCCTGTGCTGGTTGGAGTAACCAGTTATAGAGTTTTTGGGCAGAGGGTAAAATGAGGGTATTAACTGGATTTCGGGGGTCATCTAATTGGTGGCGTAAGTCGTAGAGGGTTTGGCGAAATTTTTGGGCAGAAACTTGGGGAGTGTACCGATAAACCTTTTCTGGCGATGATTCAGATTGGGGCAATTTTACCAGAACTTCGAGGCGGTCTTCGAGTAAAATGGGATAAATAATTGCAGCGGGCGGATTGTCACTTTGGTCAATGGAGACTAAGTTGGTAAAACTACAGCGGAGAAAGTCTTCGAGTTCAGCCAGTTGTAGGGCTTCGCTGATGCGGGTGGCTTGACTGAGATGGTCAAGATTGGCGTCGGGTTGGAGTAGGATTTGCAGGAATTCTTGATAAATGGGTCGCACATCGTCTAAGAAAGAAAACTGCACGCCGGGGTTGATGGCTAATAAGTTCCGCCGCACGGAATTGAGTACATTAATCGAGGCGTCGTAAGCGTGAATGGCGTTTTCTTTTTGCTGCTGTTGCCAATAAATTCGTCCCGATTGCCATAACCATTTATAGGCGAGGTCTTCGTCGTCAAGGGATTGGGCTAAACCGAGGGCTTGATGGGTTAAGTCTTGGGCATCTTTCCATTGGTGATTCTGTTCGTAAATGTGACCTAATGTCCCCAGGGCTTCAGATTCTGCCCGTTGGTTTTTTAGGGATTTTGCTTGGTTAAATGCGGTTTGGCTATAATTTAGGGCATGACTAAAATTGGGGTCATACTGGGGTAATTGCAGTAACTCTTGGGCAAAGGTGAGTCGGCTATAAATGGCGATTTTACTGGGCGGTAAGTTGGCAAGGGGACTCTTGAGTAATGTTTCAACTTGGGATTTTATTTGGGGGGTGAATTCGGCTGGGTTGGCGGTTGTATCGGTTTTTTCTAGGGTTTGTAACCACTGCTGAAACTCAATTAATAAATGGAGTCGATGTAGTTGGACTTCTAGGGGTAAGGTGGTGGAGTCGGTGGTGATGGCGGCGGCTTGCTGATAGGTGTTTAAGGCTTTCCTTGCCCATTTTTTGGCAGTTTTGCGATTTTCGATTAGATTACTTCTCTCCCATAAGTCTTTGTATTGGCGGTATAAGGCGTATTCGGTTTTACCTAAACTGAATAATGTAGCACTTTGGTTGGATGGGGAGTCGATTTGTGCGGCTAAGTCTAAGGCTTGGTGTAACATAAGGTTTGACTCTTGCCAATGTCCAACCAGGCGGAGAACATTTCCTAGATGGCGTAACCCGACAACGGTAAATGCGGGTTGAGAGTGCTGGGTAAAGGTGTTAACGGCGGCGTCTAATTCGCCTGACTCAGATAAGTTGCAATGATTGTCTACCTGGAGGGCTTGCAGGGAAATCTGACAGGCGCGACGATAGAATCCCAAAGCTTCCATGGCTTGGGCTTGGTTGAATCGGCTACCTGTGACGCCGATGTCATCATCGAGTTGCTGATAGATTTGCGTGGCTTGCTTCCAGGTGGCTAATGCAGATTCCGCCCGCCCTAAGGCTAATTCTAGACGACCTTGGTGATTCAGGGCTTGAGCATAAAGGCGCGATCGCTCTGTTGATTCTGCTACGGTATCTAATAGAGTCAGACTGGCTGTGATGGCGGCGTCGGCGTCTGTCCATTGGTGCAGTTTTTGATAGGCTAAGGAGAGATAACTCAAGGCTTGGGCTTGATGCAGGGTATCCCCTTGGGTTTCGTAGCCTTGGGCGGCTTGTCGCCAGAAGTGAATGGCTTGTTGATACTCTTTGGCGGCGTAATAGGTTCTCCCTTGGGTTATAGATTGGGCGGCGGATTGGATAGGGGGGGTAATTGGGTTAATTTGGGATAAGACAGGGGGGATACCGATGAATAGGAATAATCCGAGAATAAATCCAATGAGTAGATGGCGATTGTTATTTGTCATTCGTCATTTGTCCTTTGTCATTTGTTGTTTGGGAAGCCGTAGGGTGGGTTTCGACTTCATCATCGGTATAATCGGTTAAGGTTTCTTTCTGCTTGAGGCAATAGCGAGAGATGACTTGGGTATTGTTGGCGAACATCTCAAAGTCGGTAATGGTTAAGGCAATCACCGGATTTAAGAGGTTGTAATCTTCCCCAACTCCCAGTTGAATTGAAAAGGCTTCAGCGGCATTATACAGGACTCGTTTTTCAAAGCCTAAAACATTAAGTACCTGCATTTCAATGATGACGGTTTTGTTTCCGGTGATGACGGCTTTCACATCTAAATAGGAATCCTTAATTCCCTGGATGCGAGGCGATTGATAAGGGTCAAGGATTTCTAGATCTTGAATCATCTCCTGTTCCTGATACAGAATAGCATTCAGGAAACTAATCAAAATTTCCTTACTTTTCTTCGACCCAAAAATCTTCTTAAAGGCAAAATC
>CAZNNK010000630.1:0-4556 GCA_964574085.1 uncultured Coleofasciculus sp. | reverse complement strand
CCGAACCCTTAATCTTACCCCACCCTACCCCTCCCCTTATCAAGGGGATGGAACCGGAATGAAGCAGGCAACTCGAATGGCTTTGATTTCCCCCCTTAGCAAGGGGGGATTAAGGGGGGTTCCTCTCAATGTATAACACTATGGGTATAGGTTAGGATATCAGTTAATCCTAAGAGGGAACAAGAAACAGTAGAAAATGTCCTAACCTGTCTTGGTACTGCTAGCGTCATCCATCAAATTAGGTGTACCATGCCACTACTATCTGAATTCAGATGAGACGTTGCCTATCCTATACTGTCGCGGTTTCCCACTTCAGATAAGGTAACTTCGCCGCTGTCTCCCGAACTTGGTCAACTTGCTTCACCAGTTGTCCGCAACTATCCCACGTTCCCGTAATTAGAGTTTGCCGTACTCCTTCAGGCATTGACACAGAGGCTTGGAAGTCACCACAGCGAACGTCCATGGCTTCTAAATCTACCGTTATCGGCGCTTGCGGATTCTCTTCCAGGATTCTCTGTAACTGCTTCACGGTTTCCGGTTCAGCCGTAACACAGGGAACCCCCATTGCCAAACAGTTACCGAAAAAGATTTCCGCGAAACTTTCACCGACAATAGCTTGTATGCCCCATTTTTGCAAGGCTTGGGGCGCATGTTCCCGCGAAGAACCACAGCCGAAGTTGCCGTTAACCACTAAAATGTTTGCCCCTTGATACTGGGGACGGTCAAACGGATGTTGTCCTTTCGCCTGGGCGCGGTCATCGGCAAAGGCTTTGTCTCCTAATCCCTCAAAGGTAACACAGCGCAAATAGCGAGCGGGGATAATTCTGTCAGTATCAATATCATTACCCACAACGGGAACACTTCGTCCTGAGACGGTTTTCACTTGACTCATGGATTCACTCCTTTTTTTCTATAAAAAATATATCTCTATTTTGGCTAAGGGTGAGTTTGGTTGATAGGTTATACCAAATCCACCAAGAGGAGGCGATTGAAATCGCTGCTACACAAACATAGGCGAAGCCTTCCCGAAGGGGAGTCCGCCTGCGCGGACTGGGTTATAACGGGGTTAGCTAACCCAGATTTGGTATTATATGCAAAATTTGTTGGCTCAGATATAGTCAAGATGGCAGATTGCAGAAGGAAAGAAGTAAGATGGTAAGGTAGAAAGAAAGGATAACTGTTTAGACAGACATCTATTCGTTTATCGTTGATTCAATAAGAATTACCCATAGACTTGTGTCAGGTTACTAATCGAGAAGTCTTCTCAACTCATCACAGGCATGATGTAAGGAAGACAGGGCATTACTATCAAGTCCTTGAGGACAGATTTCCCTTGATAATTTTGTTGCCGAGGCTTTAGCTAAATCGATGCTATCCCATTTTCTAATTGCGGGAGAATTCTTATAATCTGTCGTTTCATCGCAATTGCGTTCAATACTAATATAATAAAACCAGGTTTCAATATTTCTGGCTGGTACAAAAATGGCAATTTTCTCGTTAGGTAATCTTGGGTCTCGATTTAACTTGCCTTCCGGCTCGTCTAATGCTATATGCAAAGAGCGTAATATGTCATTTATGCTATTCGTATCGGCATCAATCATCACGACTATGGCACGATTTTGAAAATTTTTGCGTCTGTAGCTTTTAACCAGAGGTGCATAATGCTTGATAACAAAGTCATTATTATTGTTGACTTTCCTTCCTTTAAGATTAGGAAAATTTTTTATTTTGCGCTCCTCGAATCCACAACAGATAAGATACTGTCTGATGAATCGTTCGTGAGCAATATCTTCGCATAAAATAACGACTTCTGGTTTATGGTCTTTACTCGTCATAAATCCATCCCAGTTCGATGAGTTTAGCCAGTGATAATCCTGTATCTTGTTGGTTGGTAATGGACTGTAGACGTATAATTCCTTCGTTGGCTCTCTCAAACCAGTAACCCGAACTACTAGCCAAATAGTTAATGAGTGCAGGGTGATGGGAGATTAAAATGGCTTGTCCGTGACTATCTTCACCTGAACATTGATCAAAAAGTGTACTCAGCCAAGGCTGTATTTCCGGTAAGGCGAGATAATTTTCCGGTTCATCAATACACAAGGTATAATCTTCATCCGGCGCACAATATATCAAGGTATAGAGAGCAATCAGAACTCGTTGACCATCTGATATTTCGTTAAGTTTGTAAGGCTTTTTACTGAGATTAGGGAAATATAAGGACAAAATTTTCGCCTCTCCGATCGGCTCATTTTTAAACGAATCAAATCCATCTATTACCTGTCTTAATTTCATTGTGAGTTCAATAATTTTACCCTGCTCCCCAGACAGATAACTATACCAAGCCGCATAGTTTGACATATCCCATGCTGGATACAGATGTTCTTGGCGACTCTCTGCCGTCATAAAAAAAGGATTAATGTGTACAATAAAAAAACGATATATCCGCTTTTTAAACCAAGTCAGTTTTTGAGTATCCCATCTCTCAGATACCAAACCTACAACAGAACGTGAGTAGTCCACAAATGGAATAAATTCTTCTTTTTGGTCAGGAGAATCATAGTATATTTTTGCTTTCACAACAGGTTTATCTTGCTCAATCTCAATTCTGAAATCAGATAGTGGTTGTTCATCAAAACTCAAGCTCTCACGATGCATTATGGGAAGGGGATAATCGTGATGTGCAATTTCCAAAGAATATCTGTAAATTCCTCCATTTCCTTCAATGTCTAATTCAAATTTTTGGATCGATCGAGTTTCCCATCGAGTTGAATCTGTTACTGGAAAAATTTGATTAACTTGAAACCTCTCTACAATGAAATATCGCAGTTTCTGTAACACTGTGAAGACTGTGGTTTTACCAGAACCGTTACCTCCAAGAAATAGACTAATATTATCTTCAAACTTTATTTCAAAATTAACCAGACATCTAAAGTTATCTATATAAATTCTTTTTAACATAAATTTCCTCCTTAAACTTTGGGCAAAAAAAGCTTGGATATGAATATATAATCAACAGCAGAAGTAGATTGAGTTAAGGCATTGTTACCCAACCTACCTAATATTATCAGCTACTGCCATTCATCCCTAATTCTCATAGAGAAGGCGATTGAGAATTTCTTGTCCTGCGGGATTGAATACCTGGAGACGAATAATTCTGGGATCATTGGGACGCCATGCGACTTGATACTGATAATCCCCGTTTTGCCAGATATAAAGGCGGCGTTGAGGATTTCCCCTGACTTTTGCACCTCTGAGGATCAGGTTATCGCCAGTTCGTTGATTAGTCCCGTAATACGTCAGGGCGTTGTTGCTATAGTTAATGGTGACCGACCATTCACCCCCTTGGAATGTCCCCAGAGGAACCCTAGCTTGGGCGACGACAGGTGTTTTAATGATAAACTCGGTAATTGTAGGCGCAGATAGACCGAGAATGGTAGCAAGCGCGATCGCTCTGATATTCATAGTATTCCCTCCGTTGCTGTAACATCAGCCTGGAACGCAATTTCCGGCTCAAACGGTTCACTATACTTTAATTTCAACCCGTTTTAACTGAGATCTGGCAAAATTGGTAATACACCCCAAATGACTCGCTCGGTGGGCAAAAGCAACTAACTCTCATATAAGCGTTTCCCGCGTTATAATACTTGCCCACCCTACATAAAATTGACTTAAGCGGAAGATCACCAACTTAGAAGCCAGGAAATAAATTTCCGGAAGCTAAAGCTTACTAGTGGCATGACCCACCTTATTTGATGAATTAGATTCGGCTTGTAGTAAGAGAACTTTAGCCCTATCTTTTGTTGGGTTTCGTTCCTCAACCCAACCTACAACCTATTCCACCATTTTAGCTAGGTCACGCCATAAGTCTTTGAACCCGTTTTAACGGGTTTTAGCTTTCAGCCAGAACTTGAGTTCTTGGCTGACTGGCTGGCTGGCTGACTGACTCACAATAACTGTCTAACATCAGAAACTTTCCCGTTAACCGCCGCCGCTACCACCATCGCTGGACTCATTAACAGCGTGCGTCCTGTGGCGGAACCCTGACGCCCTTTAAAATTCCGGTTTGAGGAGGATGCACTAATCTGATCCCCTTGTAACTTATCCGGATTCATCGCCAAACACATCGAACATCCGGGTTCGCGCCACTCAAACCCCGCTTCCACAAAAATTTTATCCAATCCTTCGGCTTCGGCGTCTTTTTTGACTCGTTCTGAACCCGGAACAACAAACGCCTTCACCCCTTGTGCAACTCGCTTTCCTTGGGCAAATTGGGCGGCTTCGCGTAAATCTGTCAATCGTCCATTGGTGCAACTTCCAATAAAACAGACATCCACTTTTGTTCCCTGAATCGGCGCACCAGGGATAAGTTGCATATACCGATAGGCTTCTTGGGCGATCGCACGTTCTGATTCGGGTAAGTTATCCGGTGTGGGAATCGCTTCATTCACGGCAATTCCCTGTCCCGGTGTAATTCCCCACGTCACCGTTGGCGCAATCTCAGCCGCATCAAAGGTGACGATATCATCATAAACCGCATCCGCATCGGAACGCATACT
>CAZNNK010000629.1:0-4557 GCA_964574085.1 uncultured Coleofasciculus sp. | reverse complement strand
ACTGGCTCGATATTACCGAATATGTTTGTATCGGGGGTTCATTTTTGGGAACCGCGATCGCAGCCGCGACTCAGCAAGTCGTCTACGCTGCTACCCCCCTAACCTTGACGCTGGGGGTAAATGTCCTAAATCGCCAACGGCTCAATCACCTCAACCGTCAGCACCAGGATACGGCGATCGCGCAGGTGTATCAAAACTTAGAACCGATTCACGAGCAATTCTCTCAACTGGATATCCAGACTCAGGAGCGTATCAGCCACCTCAAGGACATTAACGCCCAACAATATAAGGCGGCGATCGCGAAAATTCATCAGCTAATCGAACCCCTGAATCAACAACTGATTCAACTGGATAGCCGCAGCCAAGACCAACTGGAACAATTCAATAGCGCGAATCAGCAACAACACGCGGAAATTATCGCCCACATCTATCAACTGATTCATCCCCTGCACCTGCATCTTAACCAACTCGACGAGACAACCCAACAGCGCGATCGCCAAACCCAAACCCAACTGGATCAATTACACGCATTACAACACCTGCAAGCGGAAGGAATTCTGGCTTATATTAACCCCCTCATTGACACCCTCAACCAGGAACTAATTCGCCTGGATAGCCAAACTCAACAACGGTTTGCCGAATTTAGCGCCGCTAACCAGCAACAGCATGATGCGATTATTCTCCAAGTTCAGCAACAGCTTAAACCCTTAAAAACTCAACTCGACACCTTAACCCCCCAGGTTAGCGACCAAGGATTAAAGCTGGGACAATTAAAAGAGGCGATCGCCAAATGGTATGACTACATTGAACCCCTGAACCAGCAAGTCTCTCATCTGGAAACCAACGCGCAACAGGTCAATTCCCAGCGACACCAACAGATTGAACAACTCAAGGAAACTATTGTTCAACTTCAGAGGACAATTCATAAACTGCAAGACATTAAGCACAAAAATCGATTACCCTCGTCACCCCCAAATGCCTCAGACACGCCAGAACATTCCTTCCTGTCTCTGGCAATGTTAAGACATGAACTTGACGCCGGACTTCAGGGAGTGGGCAAAAATATTCATCAGATTAGTAATTCCCTGCAAGATGTATGGACGGGACTAACCACACTGGAAACTCGCACCGAGTCTGGTTTAATTACCCAGAACTGGCATTGTGTACAAACCTTAACTACTCATTTAGGTAAAGTCAATGCGGTGGCAATTAGTCCCCAGGGAGGGATTTTTGCCAGTGGAAGTGATGACCAAACCCTACGACTCTGGCAATTAAAAACGGGTCAGGAGATGGGAATTCTGGCTAAAAACTTTGCCTGGTTTAATGGAGTCAAATCAATTGCGTTTAGTCCCGATGGGAAACGGCTTGTCTGTGGTAATAATGATTATACGATTAAAGTGTGGGCGTTAGACAGGGGACAGGAACTCTATACCCTCATGGGACATTCGAGTTCAGTTAAATCCATTGGCTTTAGTCGAGATGGGCAACGCTTAATTAGTGGAAGTGATGATCGAACGATTAAATTGTGGAATCTGCAAACGGGCAAAGAAGTTCCTTTATCGATTCAGCATTCCGATTGGCTAGGGCGAGTTAATGCCGTGGCAATTAGTCCTAATGGTCAGATTTTTGCCAGTGGTAGTGATGATAAGACGATTAAGGTTTGGGATTTAACCACAGGTCAATTGATGATGACGTTGAGTGGACATAAAGCGGCGGTTAAGGCAGTGGTATTTAGTCCTGATGGAAAAATGATTGCCAGTGGTAGTGCGGATCAAACGATTAAGCTGTGGTATTTGGGAACGGGTAAAGAAATGAGTACCTTGTCGGGGAATTTTGGTTCGGTTAATGCACTGGCTATGAGTCGGGATGGAAAGGTTCTGGTAAGTGGGAGTTCGGATGAGACGGTTCAGCTTTGGCAGTTAAGTACAGGGAAAATTATTGATATTCTGAAAGGGCATAACAGTGCGGTGTATTCTGTGGCGATCAGTCCAGATCGCAAGACTGTGGTGAGTGGGAGTTCGGATAAGACGATTAGAATTTGGCGGTGTTGATGATGGGGTATTGGGATTATATTTTAACGCTCCAAGGACGCAGAGAAATTGGAGGTATCTGAAGTGAAATGTTATGAAATTGGAGAAACAACAGGAATTCGAGTAACGACTACTGATTTACGCTGTTCAGATTCAGATTTCTTTTTCTTTTTCTTGCTCAATCCCTAACTCCTGCTCAAGTTCTTCAATCGTTTGAGGTTGAATTTTTAGAGACGAAGGCTTTATATCCCTTGGCTGATGAGCTATTGTCTTAATCCTCACTGCGATCGCGCTCACAATCCAGATGGGATGCGGTTTTGTCGGTGTCTTGGTTCCTGGCTGCTGTGGTGAGAGGGGTACTGCCGTTTCACAACGATTGGCTGGTGTGAGAGTTTTGGATTCACAAATCACCACAGCGACTCATTGGAGTAAATACCCTTACACGTTTGTGGATCTGTTTACACTAGCACTGGTTGTGTAAGCGATCGCTGATTTACTAGAAAGTAGCCGAAATGACACAGACAAGCTAAGTCGTGATTGTTGGAGAAATCACTTTTAGCGTTTGCGTCTCGTGTCTCAGGGTTTATACCAATTCTCGATGTAGATGCACTTAATACAGTGCAGCAAACAGGAACACCTGAAACCCAGGATAATCATTAAGTGCATTTTTAAAGAGAAAGGGTATGAGTAACTCATTGCTCAGGAGATAGTCATGTCTACGAAATCCGTTAGTCATCCCTTAAGCTTTCTTAGCTATTTAGATCTCATTTTGGACAACCAGATATTCCCCAGCTTGGAGAAATCCTTAACCCTAAGCCTGAATGATTACTACCGCTTCTGGCACGGAACTCCTCGTCGATTCGAGGGGGAGGATAATCAGGGAAGTTTCCAGGTTAGCGTTCCCCTAACGTTGGACAGCCAAACCCAGGGAATGGGGAATAGCCTTGAACTCGACAGTTCCCGCCAAACAGCATTACAGCCAGCTTTCTCCAACCGTTCCTTCTCTGATGGCAATCATAACTATAACTTCAACCTCAACCTATCTGGGTTGTTGAATGGTATAGCCGAGGCGGCGACAGCACAAAATTTGAGTACAGCCACCCTTAACCCGACTACTCAAGACCAATTGGTACTGTTAGAGACTCCACCGAATGTTGCCAGTCAAACCACTACTCTTGACAATAGCCGTTTCAGTGGGGGTGTTGAGAGTAGCGACGAACCGTTGACGTTCCAGAATACCTTAACCCGTGAACAGGCGAGTGTGCCTATTGTCGAGAGTAATAGCAGTGTGATTGAGAGTGTAGCCAGTACAGCCGAATCCATGGCTCTGACTCTGGAAGCAGAAGATGACAACATCCAGGTTGACTCGACAACAGCCACGTCCGAGAATTTGACTGTATCTGTTGATGCTACAGACACCGCAGAAATTCGGGGGATTCAGTGGGAGGACAAGAATGACAATGGGGTGCAAGATGCCGATGAACCGGGTTTAGCGGGTTGGACGGTTTTCCTTGATGAAAACTTCAACGGTAAGCTTGACCCAGGGGAAACCTCAACCACCACTGACGCCAATGGCAATTACACGTTCACAAACCTAGCACCAGACACTTACACAGTGGCGACAGTGCTGCAACCCAATTGGAAGCTCACGTTTCCGACTAATCCTAATACTAATCCCAATCCTGGGATGCAAAGTGTTCTGATTCCGGTTACAGACCGACGTGACCTGATTTTCGACCCACAGCGCGACTTACTTTATATTACAACCAGTGATGGAGATTTGCAGCGCTATGATATTGACACACAAACGTTATTGAACCCCTTTGATGTTGGCAACTCGTTAAATGGGGGTGATATTACCCCAGACGGTAATGCTTTGTATATTGCCGAAGAGCAGCGGGGAGCGACACAAGGCTTTGTTCGCAAGGTGAGTTTGAGTGATGGGACTGTTACTAACCTGACATACGATTTAGATTTCGGTGAAGGGGGGGCTTGGGACGTTAATATTGCCTTGAATGGGAAAGGCTTTTTGACCACAGACTATGAAGGTTCAGGCTGGACTCCATTCCGAGAGCTTGACCTAACCACGGATACCCTGTCAATACGAACAGACATTGGTGGCTCTATTCGTGGAGAGGTAAGGCAAAACACGAGTATCAATCGCAGTGCGGATCGCAGCTTCCTGTTCATGACAGAATCTAATAGCTCCGCCGGTCCTATCTTTACCTATGATGCAGTCACCGATACATTTCCCAACAGGGCAAGAACGGATACTTCTCTGAGCAGCGCTTTATCGGCTGTAAACCGGGATGGCTCTCTGATTGCCCTAGAATTAAACAACGGCATTTCTATCTTTGACCAAAACCTCAATGCGATCGAGAACCTGACCAATGTAAATGGTGGCATGGCATTTGACCCAGTCAGCGACATCCTCTATGCTGCCAACTCGACGACAGATGAAATCATTGCCTTTAATACAGACCCTTGGGATGAATTTTATCTCTTTGACATTGTAGAAGATTTTGTC
>CAZNNK010000628.1:0-4570 GCA_964574085.1 uncultured Coleofasciculus sp. | reverse complement strand
ATTCTCTAGTCCCCTTCATGTCGCCGCTTGGAATAACTTAGACGCTGTTAAACTTCTGATTCAAAAAGGAGCAGAAATCAATGTTCCTGATGGAGAGGGCAAAACACCCCTGCATCGTACAGGATTACAGGATATTGCCTTATTTTTAGTTAATTCAGGTGCTGATATTAATGCGACAGATATTAATGGTGACACTCCGCTGCATAAAGCCGTCAGAAATAACTGGTCGAAATTAGTTGTGCAGTTACTTGCTAGAGGCGCAGAGGTTAATGTGATGAATTTTTACGGTGAAACTCCTCTACAACTGGCTAAAGAAAAGTATATCAAACAATTACTCGAAGATTATGGTGCGATTCCCTAGACTTTTATTTCACAGTCATAAGTAAGTAGGTGGACACAATTAAAGTTAGCGGTGGAGATTAGGGAACAGGGAACAGGGAACAGTAAGAGTTTGAGCCTTGTTTATATAACTTAATCAAGTTAAGTTTATTTCCACCAACCTATTTATACCCTCGAAGGTCGTGAAGGGACAATTGTAGGGGCGGGTTTAGGGACTAAATTCAAATATCCACCGATAACGGAACAACAAAACCCGCCCTCCTCACCAATAAATGAACTATTCAACTTTATGAACCGATTAATGAAAATGCAACAACTCTATTCTCGTCAAAACATCATAGCTCAACGATATCGCATTCTCAATGTTTTAGGACAAGGCGGTATGGGAAGAACCTATAAAGCTGAAGACTTACAAACGGGTCAACTTGTGGCAATAAAATCCCTATCCCTACGCCAGATACCCGACTGGAAAACCTTAGACTTGTTTAAACGAGAAGCCGAAACTATAGCTCAACTCAATCATCCCGCAATTCCCAAGTATTTAGCCTATTTTCAGGTGGATACAGTTGAAACTCGTGATTTCTATTTAGTTCAGCAACTTGCTCCAGGAAAGTCGTTAGCTGAATTAGTGGAACTGGGCTGGAAACCGAAGGAGGCTACTGTTAAACGTTTAGCCATCGAAGTCTTAAAGATACTGGTTTACTTACAACAATTCACGCCAGCGATTATTCATCGGGATATTAAACCACAAAATATCATTCTGAGTAAAAATGGAGAAGTCTTTCTCGTAGATTTTGGGGCTGTTTCCGATACCTATCGTCACACCGTCACCGGAGGGAGTACGATAGTGAAAACATTCGGATATATGGCTCCCGAACAATATCGAGGTCAAGCTGTATTATCCACGGATTTGTATGGATTAGGGGCAACATTACTATTTTTATTAACCGGACAATCTCCCGCCGATTTTCCTCAGCATCAGCTAAAGATTAAGTTCCGTTCTAATGTGCAAATTTCGCCCGATTTTGCTGATTGGTTAGAGCGAATCCTAGATCCGGCCATCGCCTATCGTTTTGCTAATGCCAAAGATGCCTTGGCTGTCTTGCAGGGGGAAGAGAAACTGAGGCGAAATGTAGGACAACTTTTTTATCAATCGCCTCAAAAGCAGATTGCATTATTGAAGAATCAGACTCAATTAATCCTAGAAATTAAACCAATTAGACAAAAGCGCGATCGCTTCCGTTTACTTAGGCGATTGACTCGGATAATTAAACCCATTTTACCGTTGCTTCTATGGGATATGATTGGTTTGCTTCTGGTTAACTCTATCGCTGTGCCATCTTTTTATGGTGAGCTTTATGAAACGATTCGACTCAACAATTCTCCGGATGTGATATTTCTAACAACTCTTTACAACTGGGTGTTAACAGGATGTGTTGTGTTTCTAATTTTGGGGATTTTATTTTTAATTATCTATGGTTTAATCGGGCTATTCAGTATAGCCAGCTTTTTAATTAAAGCAACATCTCACACTTGGATTGAACTAACGCCAAACCGCTTTCAAATAAAACGGTGGATGCTGGGGTTATGTTACTGGAAGGTTCGGGGAGACTTGGCTGATACCACTCCGATAAACTGGGACAACATTAAGATACCGCTGCTGAGACACAGGATAAAACGATGTTCTCTAAAATCCCCTCGACGCAAACATTGCTTAGGTATCGGTTTAAGCGGATCAGAACAAAAGTGGCTAGTGAGAGAAATCAGGGAATTTCTGGGAACTTGATCAAGAATCCAGAATTGTTGTTATCGTAGGGGCGCATAGACGTGCGCCCTTTATTTAGGACTTGCTGCACAACTCTAAAACCCTTTAAAATAAAGGTCAGGAGGGCGATTAAATCTGGACTAAAATCCATTGAATAACTCTTCTACCTGCTGTTTCGTAAAAATCTTGATGAGCCAGATAAGTATCACTGATGACCTTACCTACCCGCTTCGACTTTCCTATCGCTAAAGCACAATATCTCTTCAGTCGTGCTACTCAACCAGGGGTAGGGGGAGATAAGCGGAAATTCTGGCGGGAGGTGATGGGATTTGAGTCACCGGAGGCAATTCGAGAAGCAATTTTAGCCCAAGTCTCCCTAGAGTTGCTACAGCCAGTCGGACAGAATGACTATGGCGATCGTTATCAAGCTGTTATTCTGATAACAGACTCCTCTGGTATAGTTTGGCAAATCCGTACAGGTTGGATTGTGCTATTTGACTCAGATATTGCTAGGTTTGTCACTGCATTTCCGGAACGATTTAGGAGGCAGCAATGAGTAACTTTAAATTGTTTGATGCCGTTAAGTTAACCGAGGACATTAGCCTTGCTGATGGAGGCGTTGCACCGGCGGGAACGGCTGGTGCAATTGTTGAGGTTTTCCAAGACGGTGAAGCCTATTTAGTTGAGTTATTTGGTGGATGGGTTAAGGCAGAAGTTGACGGTGGCTTTATCCCAGCTAATCAAGATGAACCTGATGCTTTTATGGAAACCCTTGGTGTAGAAACAGTGTATCCGAATCAGTTGCACTTGGTTAAATCGGCTGATGAAATTGTGGGCATTCGCGAACAGTTGGCGGCGGTTCTGGATACTTTATCCGATGATTTAGTTGCCGAAGTCTGTGATTTTGCCGAGTTTTTACAGCAGAAACAGCAACAAAAACACGTTCGTAGGGGCGCATAGACGTGCGCCCTTTATTTAATGACGCTTTTGAACCTACCTATTCAATAGTTCTGTCAATTTTGATTCCTTCCCCGCTTGAATAGGGGTGGGTTATAGTTGATCGTTCATTTAATGGTTCTCGCCTCAGTTTAAAAGAAGGGCTGAAGCCCTTACTACGAACGAACAAATCATGACTTTGTTCATTCCGTATCAAAATATACTGTTTTGTAGAGGATTTTTTGAAAAGAATCCACTCCTCCCCTAAATTCCCGCCAAATCCCCCAAATCTTATCGATTTGTTAAAGCTTGGCTTGTACTTCTGGTGGAGTTGGTTTATCGTAATCCAACAGGCTTGTGGTGTCGCAGCGGGATATCCTTCCTCCAAAGGCAGGAGGCTACAAGGCAGGAGGTAGAAGAAAGGAATGCTTGTACAGTAAACTGTTGCACCTTTTCCCACTGGATACTGATTTCCCCTACGTCGCACCAGATAGCTTCCCACCCTCTACACTGATATACACCCTCTTTGTCATTTTTGGGTCATTTTGAGATGAAAAGCAACCAACTGCCACAAAAACAAGGTTTATACGATCCCCAGTTTGAACACGATGCGTGCGGTGTCGGATTCGTCGTGCAGATGAAGGGGAATCAGTCCCACGATATCGTAGAACAAGCGCTAACGATTCTGGCAAACTTGGAACATCGCGGCGCCTGTGGTTGTGAACCGAACACTGGAGATGGCGCGGGGATTTTAATCCAAATCCCGGATCAGTTTATGCGGAAAGTCGCCGCCGCCGATAAGATTATCCTACCGGAAGCGGGTCAGTATGGGGTAGGCGCGATTTTTACTTCCCCTGATGGGATGATTCGCCAGCAGAGTCGCCAGATTTTTGAGAAAATTGCTACGGAAGAAGGGCAAACGGTTCTAGGGTGGCGGGATGTTCCCGTGGATAACTCACCCCTAGGAAGTATCGCTAAACTGGGTGAACCGTTTATGCAACAGGTGTTCATCCAGCGTTCCCCAAACCTGGCTGATGATTTAGCCTTTGAACGGAAACTCTATGTGATCCTGAAACGGGCGGAAAAAGAAATTAGTAAGTCAGAGATTGACCCCTGTTGGTATGCGGCTAGCCTCTCCTGTCGGACGATCGTGTACAAAGGGATGCTGACGCCGATACAGGTGGGACAATATTATCCCGAACTCCATGATCCGGATCTCAAAAGCGCCCTAGCCTTAGTGCATTCCCGGTTTAGTACCAACACCTTCCCCAGTTGGGAACGCGCCCACCCCTATCGCTACATCGCCCATAATGGGGAAATTAATACCTTACGGGGTAATATTAACTGGATGCACGCCCGACAGTCGCTGTTTAAGTCGAAGCTGTTTGGGGATGACTTGGAGAAAATTCAGCCCGTTATTGATTTAGAGGGGAGTGATTCGGCGATATTCGATAACTCCCTGGAAATGTTAGTCCTCTCCGGGCGTTCTTTACCCCATGCGGTAATGATGATGATTCCCGAACCTTGGAC
>CAZNNK010000627.1:0-4583 GCA_964574085.1 uncultured Coleofasciculus sp. | reverse complement strand
TAGCAAGGTTTATCAGGAATCAGAAGCAACTGTGCGATCGCGCGGTAGGATGAGGATCACGCGACAATAACCCTGATATCTAATGGTTGAAGTCAAAATGGAAGTTTTTAAACTGTGGGTTTAACAGCAGGTGATGCAACTTTGATTGAGAAGATTATCGAAATTCGTCAGCAATATCGCTTGAAATTGCCCGATGCCACAATTACAGCGGAGTAGGGTGGGCAAATGGATATAATTTCTGGTGAAATTGTTAAATTAACGTAACTTGCCCACCCTACAAGATATGCGATCGCACTTACCTTTCAGCGATAGCCCGCACAGTCTCCACGGGTAACGATAACGCTTCAGCAATTTGTTCTACAGTTAAACCCATTGCCAATAACTTGGGAATCGCATTTCGTTGCGCCAACTCCGCTTGTTCTCGTGCCTGTTGTTCTTGTATTTTTTCCCGTTCAGCTTGTTCTCTTGCTCGTTTTTCTAACCTTCGCTGTTCAATAATTTCCACAAAGGAAGCAAATCGCTCCCCATCAGGATGGTATAACTGTAAATTTCCTTGTTCCAATTCAAATCGAATGCCCAAACGGGGGCTAATCCAACCCGACATTCTCGGAATTGGCTGTAATATTCCGTCATCTCGTTGCCATCCTTTGAGGATTCCCGGCTGAGGATCAAACAGGTAATATTCCTCGACACCATAACGTTCGTAAAAATAACGCTTGGTTTCCTCTAATTCTGCCTTCGTATTACTGTGAGAGGCAATCTCGAAAACGACTTGCGGCGGAATATTGTCTTCTTCCCACTGTTTATAGGAACGTCGATCACCCTTGGGACGTCCGATGACAACCATGACATCAGGTGCTTGTCTAATCCACGGTTCACCTTCCACTGGATACCAAAATAAATCTCCAGCAACAAAGACATTAGGATTCTCAAGAAATAGGGCATCAATTCCACCTTGAATGGTGACAATCAAGCGGAATTGGATTGTATTGTCTGCCAAAGGTTGACCGTCACTTTCGGGGTAGATGATTTTCGCGGAAGTAGAAAGGGACATACTATCACAGGAGGAAGCATTTTTTGTCACTTTAGCATATCCCTAAACTATCGTGGAGCAATGTGCTGTATGCCTGGAATGCCCAAGCCACAAGGTTTATCAGCACTCAAGAACAATTGTGCGATCGCGCCAAGTCTCAAGAATTTTTGGGTAGTTGTTACTACAGTTTTTCGGTTTCGTCAACTTAAGCCCTGAAGATAGGAACTATGCCGTTAATATTTCTAAATATTTTTAGCTTGGCAGTGTAGAAAATTAGCGGATAGAATAACTGGAATATCCATCTTTCAAGGTTAAATCAATGAAACTGCCCTTCGCGATCGCACTGCTGGCGTTGATTGGTGTGATGGTTTTTTTGATCTGGCGCGATTCCCAGAATAATGAAGGGATAGACCCCTATTTACTTAAAGCCGTAAAAGGGAATAAGGGTTTAGCCAAACGACTGCTGGCTCAGGCGCAAATGAAATATCCCAGAAAATCTGATCGGTGGTACGCGGAGAAAATTATTTATGATTTAGAGCGTGATGGTGCGGGTAGTGGGCGTCGTTCCAGCTATGGGGTTAATCGCCGAGAATTGCGGGAGAACATTTTCCTGGCTGGCTCGATGATATGGCTGGTTAACTCAGTTACCTCCTTGGTTGGTCGTTTGTTGAGATGAGTTATCTGTCATTTGTCAGTTGTCATTGGTAACGTTAGCTATTTCCGGTGTTCCACCACTGAAATTCTGAGCAACGACGAGATCTCCGACTTGTTCAAGGAATCAGGGATCTGTAGCTAACCTTATCTAGGTATTGATATCAATAGCTAGTTTAACTCGGTTCAAGACAGGAGTATAAATATCGACTTCAACCTCTGGAACTCGAATGGACACAATTAATGAATAACCAGCAGATTGCTGCCAACGCTCTAAGTACTTTTTATCTTTCCACCATCCACCAACTGGATAAACGGCGATCGCACTTCTTTGTGCCAGTTCAACTGCAGTACCATACCAGATGTCCGAATGGATTGAACCTCGGTTTCTTAGCTTTGAACCGAGAAACCAATTGTCACTCTCCGTTCTAGTCGTTGTGTTTTCCTCTTCTTCTCTAGCCGCTTTATTGATTCGTTTCCTAAAATCATCATGGCTTTCCAGAGATCTTTTTACTTCAAACCGTAAGCTGTATGACGCATAACGATGACGCTGACCCCATCCGCGTTCCCCAGGATTTGGCTCAATGAAGTAGGAGAGAGTAACTTTCAACTCTACGTTTGCCTCGCCCAAGCGCTCTAATTCTTCATGAGGCCAAGGTAAGCTGTGTAGCTTCATTTCTCTAGTTTTGATGGAGTTATTTTCTAGATAAAACGGTTGCAGCTCATCTTCAATAATTAGCGTCAAATCATTGTTAGCACTTTGTAAGGCACGTTCTAAATTGGGAACACCATACCCATATCGCCGCAAGAGGGGATGCTTCGCTTTCTGAGTCGTTGCCGCTTGAAAACGTCTTTGCATCGCTGGAGTCCACTCCGCCGAGTGTACAATCAAGGCGCGTATTGTCTCTGGTATATAAGTGGGTTTTTCCGACATGATACGTGCTGCCATGTAGCTAGCCAGCGCCGTAGCACAGCTTGTGTCTCTCATGGAATTGAACAACCGCAAATTAGGACGGTAGTCAGTTGTCAGTAGACACAGATCGTCAATGGCAATCGCTGGATTCTCACCATCAGATGCTAGGTTTCCACCCTCAAAAACAACATCTGGACGAATGGGCCACTGACTATTCCAAGCCACAGACGTCCGACTTCTGGGTGAAAGATCGCCTCCAGGTGCTACCGCTTGCCAGCCAACATAAGTCGGATCAATAATATTAATTTTTTCGGTGTACGCACCAACAATCAGTGGGTTCCAAGCTTGTCCAGGATTCTCAATTGGTGATACATCATTGAGGTCAAGATAGTCAGTAGCCATCATATCTTGACGAATGTTACCGACAGAAATGACCATGAGTCGTCGCCAATCATCTTCACCGAAGCATAACTGATCTATTGCGGCTGACCAAGACGACGGAGTTCCTTGATTAGAGGCGGGAATTTCACTCGTTATTGCCATGCAAAAAACTCGACGCCGAGTCGGAGCCTGAATTTCGGGACGAGCCACAGCCTCCTGTGTAATTGCACCGTAGAGTTCAGGATCATTCGGTTGGTGAGATTGGAGTATTTTAACGGACTCCAGCCGATGCCTAAGTTTTACCTGATTAGAGGTTTGTAGTACATCTAATAAATCAGAATACAGGGCTAAGCCAGCCATCTGAGTACCGTGACCCCAGTTATCATGGACTCCCCAGCTAGGTTCGTAGGTATGCATATCGCTAGAATCTAGAGCTGGCTCAATGAGGGGATGGGTTCGGGTGACTCCACTATCGAGTAGACATAACGCGATCGCATGTTGACCTGGCTCAAGGATACGATCCGCTACATCTGTAACCCAACGTTCTTGTTCGATTTGACCCATGTCCAAAAACATTGATGGGGTATCTTTGGCGATACGCAGTTCTGCAACAGCATCTGAGTTTTTGATCAGCCTCGCCATTGCTTCTACATCAGCCATGGCTAGAACAACCTCCCGTTCTGGGAAGGAAATAGCGTGGGGTTTCGTTTGAATATTCAGGCGCTCAGTAATAGTATTAAACGTTTCACGTTGGTCACGACGCAGCCAGACTTCCCACCAAACTTCTTGCCCATCTTGAGGAAAGAGAGTTGAATCGTCCGTAAACAGTGAGCGAACAGTACCAATTTCTACCGTTTCTAGTCGGGTAACCAATGCCTCATTCTTAGGCTTACCTTTTTTCGTTTCCTGATCACGGTATTGTTCCACTTTTGACAGAAAGTAGTCAGTGGATGCTTCGGGTACAAATACCGTTGCTTTGACCACATCCTCCTGTTCAGCAGGCTTATGTACTGCCACAAGTTCAATCTTATTTTGGCGATTTTCTAGTTTCTCAAACGCATTTGCTTGGTCAGCCAGCACCTGAAATTCTAAATAAAAACCTGGTTTACCCGTGGCTATTTCGGGTTCACGAGAGTCTAACTGCTGTCGAGCCTTAAGAAGGGCTTGACCAATCGCTCGTGCTAACTCGTTAGCATGTCTTTCTCTATCGCGAGGGGGCGGTGGTGGAGTTGTTCCTGTACGTGGCGATGTGTAATTTTCGCTTTCACCACTATCGGGAAGATAGATGTGAGGACGATCACGCGACTGATCAACCATTCGATATTGAACTCCTTATTGCTCAAAGGTAATATCCTTTCGTTCCAGGATAGCCAAGATTAGAGTTTCTTCGCTGACTTGTTTGGTATTCGATAATATCGCTTGTTTTGCCGCTTCGTCTGTCGCTCTGACAATCTCAGCTTGAGTGAGTCCCTCGGCTGCGTCGATAATGCGTGACCAATCCTTCCATCCTATATCAAAGGTTACTAGCCGCATTCTTATCAGTTGGCGAATCATTTTTGCATTCGGCAGCTTGTACTTAATTACATCATCAAATCGCCGAAAATG
>CAZNNK010000626.1:0-4583 GCA_964574085.1 uncultured Coleofasciculus sp. | reverse complement strand
GTCCTAATCGATGTGTCTACTGGCTATAAATAGACCTCAAACCCTTACAAATGACAAATGACAATCTCATAACTGAACTTGCTTTTTCTTCCCGCCAAATAATCCCCGAATCCAGCGATATAAGTTATCCACATACGTAAATAACACCGGCACCACCACCAAGGTTAACAGCGTCGAAGTTGTAAACCCACCAATAACCGCGATCGCCATGGGACTGCGTACCTCACCATCCGCCCCCAACTCTAAGGCAATGGGCATCATCCCCGCAATTGTAGACACCGAGGTCATCAAAATTGGGCGTAACCGAGATACCCCCGCCTCTACGACGGCTTTAAACTGGGGTTTTCCTTCCTTTATCCCCGCTAAAGCAAAGTCTACTAATAAAATAGCGTTTTTAGTCACCAATCCCATCAGCAGCACAATCCCAATTAAGGCAAACAAGCCCAACTCTTTCTGCGTGACTAACAACCCCAGTAACGCCCCACCAATGGATAACGGTAGGGCGACTAAAATCCCAAAGGGATACAAGAAATTGCTATATAGCAACACCAGAATCGCGTAAATTGAGAGAATTGACGCCCCTAAAGCAGTAGCAAACCGAGTAAAAATATCCTGCATAATCTTGGCATCCCCAGCCGGTTCCTCAGATACCTCTGGTGGGAGGGGATTCATTGCAGGTAAGGCTTTCACCGTTTCTAAAGCATCTCCCAGGGAAATGCCTTCTAAATTTGCCTCCACCGATACCTGACGATTGCGATCAAAACGGTCAATTTGGGCTGGACCACTGCCCAACCGAATATCCGCCACTGCACTAATCGGAACTAATGTCCCATTTTGACTGGGAACCCGTAAATTTTTCAGCGTACTCATCTCTTCACGAGTATCTGGGTCAAGTTGTACCCGAATCGGAATTTGCCGATCCGCCAGATCAAACTTCGCCAAATTCGACTCATTATCCCCAATTAACGCCAAGGATGCCGTGCGGGCGATCGCACCAACCGAAACCCCCAAATCCGCCGCCCGTTCTGGATCAGGCTGAATCACTATTTCCGGCTTGACTAAACTGGTACTGGAGGTGACTTCCACCAATCCCGGAATATCCCGCATCTGCGTTTCCAAGATTTCTGCCGTTTGGGTTAACACGGGGGCATTTTCACTCTTAAGCACAATCGATAAATCCTTACCGCCTCCCCCTGCACCTTGACTTTGGAAACTAATCCGCGCCCCCGGAATGGTTTGGAACACCTGGCGCATCTCTTGTTCAAATTCCTGCTGGGAAACCTCCCGTTCATTCTTAGGTAACAAGTTGGCGTAGACTTTACCCGAATTGACCTGATCCGCCGTCGTAAACACCGTCTCAACCGCCGGATTGGCTTGCAACGACTGGTTGAGTTGTTGCATAATCGCTTCAGTTTCACTCAAGGTTGATCCAGGCGGAAGTTCCACCATCACTGTACTCAACCCCGTATCCCCGCTATCAAATAACCCCTTGGGAATTAACGGCACCAGTTGTAAACTCCCGATAAAGAACGCCACGGCAATTAATAAGGTGGTAATCCGATGACGTAATGCCCACGTCAGGATATTGCGATAGGGATGAATTCTTTTTTGTCGCGGTTGCCTGTTGCCTGTTGCCTGTTGCCGATTCCCTTTCGACTTCAGCAAATAAGCACTTAACATCGGTGTCATCGTACAAGCCACCAATGTAGAAAACATCGTAGACACCGCCACCGTCACCCCAAACGGTTGGAAAAACTGACCCGGTATCCCCCCCATAAACGCCACCGGAAGAAACACCGCCACAATTGTGGCAGTTGTCGCCACCACCGCTAACCCAATTTCCCGTGAAGCATCCAAGGCAGCGTTAAAGGGCTTTTTGCCCATATCTAAATGTTGGTCGATGTTTTCAATCATACAAATCGCATCATCAACCAAGTTACCCACGGCTAAGGCTAACGCCAATAACGTCATCCCGTTGAGGGTATACCCCAACAGTTTCATCACGCCAAATGTGGGAATAATCGATAGGGGTAACGCCGTTGCTGTAATCAGCGTCACTCGCCAATCCCGCAAAAACAAACCAACGGCAATCACCGTTAAAATACAGGCTAAAATTAAGGCGTCAATTGTGGCTTGATAGGAATCCCGAATCGCATCGGCACGGGTGAAAATCAGTTCAAGACTTACATCGTCCGGTAGTGTTCCCTCCAAGTCAGCCACCGCCTCACGCACCCCTTCTTCCACCGTGACTAACGTACTCCCTGTACTCCGCAGTACCGAAAACGCCACCACCGATTCCCCATTCAACGACGCCGCCTGTCGCTGTTCGGCAAAACTATCCTCAACGTCCCCTAAACTAGATAAGGGAACCGTCGCGCCATTGGGGAGAACAATCCGATACCCGCGTAATTCCGCAACCGTTTCTGCACTTCCCAACGTCCGGATATTTTGTTCACTTCCGCCAACATTTCCCCGCCCTCCGGGTAAGTCAATATTCAAATTGCGAATTTGATCATTGACTTGGGTAGCGGTAATCCCATAAGCTTGCAAGCGACTCGGATCAAGATCAACCCGAACCTCCCGATCCACACCCCCCAAACGATCAATTTGCGCCACACCCGGTACATTCAGCAGGGCGCGGCTAATCGTGCGATCAACTAAATCACTTAAGTCTTCCACTGATCGCTGATCCGACGCCACCGCATACGTCATAATCGAACCGCCCGCAAACTCTAACCGCTTGACAATCGGTTCATTCACATCCTGGGGCAAATCCTGACGAATTTGGGCAACCGCATTCCGCACATCATTCGTGGCGCGATCGCTATCGGTTCCCAAGACAAAACTAACCGTCGTCGTGGAACTCCCCTCCGTCACCGTGGAGGTCAGTTCATCAATATTACCCAACCCCGCCACCGAATCTTCTATTTTCTTCGTCACCTGAGTTTCTAATTCCGTCGGTCCAGCACCCGGTTGAGTCACCGTCACCATTACAGCGGGAATATCGATATTCGGATTACTATCAATTCCTAAGCGAAAAAAGGACACCAAACCAAAGATACCCAAAATTAGAAATAAAACAATCGTCGGAATCGGTTTTTTAATTGACCAAGCAGAGATATGAAAAGACATAAAGTTTGTAGTTGCGCTTTAGCGCCATCAAATTTAAGGTGAGTGTAATTAGGGTTTGCTGAGAAAGGTTAGTATTGCCTTCGACAAACCAAATCAGTATATGAGTATCAATTATATAGTTCATGGTAGCATATAGTCTTCAAAACCTGGAGGTGTTGAATCAAAATCATCAGCCACATAAATAAAAATACCTTTACCACAGCCAAATTGACGGGGTTTATGAGGGATTATCTGTACCACTGAATTTTCTTTTATAGCACTACGGGCATACGTTAGGACATTCCCCTATTGCCTATTGCCTATTGCCTATTCCCTATTTCCAGAGGTTCCACCGGAACGTCTCGACAATCTTCAAGAGCTAATGGGTAGTGGCAGATTCCTCTATAATTATAAACACTGATGTTAATCATCTAACCATTCTTCCACATCTTCCCAGGTTGTCAAGGTTAAAATTGACTCAATCAAACGGTCTAATTCTGACAAAGATAATTGTTCTATTTTATTCATAATTACTGGGTTAACTGTTCCAAACCTTTGTTTTAAGACAAGTGAAATTAATTTTAAATTCTGCTCAATCTTGGCAAGATTAATCTCACCCTTCCTATCTCCAATGAAGACTTCCTGTTTGTGCAACTCCTCTAATTCTTGATTACTTAAATTAGCACGACTGGCAATAGTTAACGCTGCTTCGATTTCCGGTACTGCCCCTAGGGATTCGGGAATCATCTCTAAACTGGGGGCAGCTTTGAGAAAATAAATCCATTTATCGCTAATGGTTTCCAATTCTGATAGTTCTTTATTGAATTTAGGCAATTCTAGGAAAATCAATGTTAATTCGTCTCGATAGTTAAATAGTTGTTTTTCTTCCTTGAGTCGAAACCGATTAATCATTTGTGAGCTATTTTTAAATAGCCAAAAATCAGCAATACTCAACGCAATAAAGGGTCGTAATCTTGTATACTGTTCTCCCATATCTAATTGGTTCGCATAAGCCTTGGCAATATTGTAAATCACTCGTTTCTCGAATGCTTCAACGTTTAAGACTTGCATTTCAATGATGACTGTAGAGCCATGATCTAAAACTGCCCTAACATCGAGATAAGTATCTTTAAGCGTGCTGGTACTACCTGGATTATAGGGATCGATTATTTCTAATGATCTTATGGTGTTTTTGCCTTCATAAACGATAGCATTAAGAAAGCTGATGAGGATTTTTTGACTGCGGTTTGAACCAAAAATTTTCTTAAACGCAAAGTCAGTTTTGGGACTAATAAATCTCATGATCAGTGTTAAGGAAAAACAGCTTAGTCCTCCTAGGTTGAGTATAACCCAAACTCCGCTTTGGATTTAGTCTAAAGTTCAGTACGATACGAGCATAAAGATAGCAGATGGGGTGAGGGGTGAGGGGGTGAGCTAACAGGTGTAGGTTTTTTATTTTAGGGTGGAGACAA
>CAZNNK010000625.1:0-4584 GCA_964574085.1 uncultured Coleofasciculus sp. | reverse complement strand
TGTCAGCACCTCCTGACAATTCAGCTCCAGTTCAGCGTTTAGCACAAGAGAATAATCCAATTCAGAGATGGTCGTTGGCACAGTCGATTACGCCTGTAGTACAGAGGCGATTATCTGAGCAGGTGCAAACGCAAGGATTAGTGCAACGGGCATTTCAAGCAGGTGGAACTGAAGCGTCTGAAGATTTAGAGAGCCGTTTGAATGCATCTAAGGGTGGGGGTTCTCCTTTATCGGAGGAAGTGAGAACCTTTATGGAGCCGCGTTTTGGTTCTGACTTTAGTGGTGTACGGGTGCATACAGGCAGTGAAGCGGTTCAGATGAATCCGGAGTTGTTGGCCCATGAGTTGACCCATGTGGTTCAGCAGAATCCAGTAATTAGTACTAATAGAGTTCAACAAGATGAGACTCAGCAGCAGGATGAAGTTGATGAGTTCTTGTCTAATCCAAAAGTGCAACCCAAATATAAGGAAGGTGAGGTAGAAAAAGAGTCAGCTCAAATTTACGAGTTTTCTGGAACGGAAATAGTACAACGTCAGGAAGTACCACAAAACGAAGAATCCGAAGAAGAATCGATTAGCTTCAGGATCAATATTCAAGGTAATCAGGCAGTTATAGGTAATCCTGACGAATTAATAATTGTTAGTCTTATGCAGGTTTTTGGGCTTGATCGAGAAAGCGCTCAAGCTAAAGTCATTGATGAGGATTGGAGATGGAAAGACCGGAATTTTTCAGGTGCTACAGCCGAACAAGTACAATCAGGCTTCTTTAATGTCAACATCCCGCTTAGTGCCTATCGAAGCACTACGGATAACCTCAGTGGAGAAGATGTACCCAGAGGAGAAGACGGTCGCCTCAGTGGAGCTGAAGAAAGAGTAAATAACCTCAATCGACTTCCTGAAGAAGAGCGTGCGAGAATTAATGCAGAAACTGACAGGCGATTTCGGGAACAAACTAACTACAACCAACAGCTTGATCCCAATAATCCCCAGGATCAGCCCTACATTGGATTATGGAATGAGATTCGTGATCAGGTATTGCTCGAACAAGAGCAACGAAGTCGTATTAATGTCTTGCCCGCTCGACTGAGAGACTTTCTTTTTTCTGAAGATGCTCCTCAAACTCTAGAGCCAAGAGATTATGGTACTGTTTTACGGATTGCAGAGAAGCTATCTTCGCTCTCTGATGCCGAGCTAGCAGATTATCAAAGCAAGGTCACAGCCGAAACAACTGACTGGAATAGGTTCGAGGCATCCATTGACAGATACAGTGCTGAAATGGTTGAACGGCGAAGGAATTTAGAGGAAAGAGAAGATCTGAAAACTCAACTTTACGGTTTAGAAGAGTTATATCGTAAGTACAAAGAGTATAAGTCAGCATTATCCAATGCTGCACTTTCAGATGCAGTCAATCCTGGCAGCAGTTTGGGTTTGCACTTGAACTACATACCCGAACTTAGAGAAGAACTTGATACAGCTCTCGAACAACATGGCTTCAGTAGTATTTCAGAGTTTGAAACATTAATCCGTAACTATGAAACAGCCTTTGAGACAGAAACAGTAGCCATCGCCCTGGATTTGCTGGCTAAGTACGAACATATTCTGTATGAAGAAGAGAAAAAATATAAAGATTCAGCCCAGGTTGCAACTCTTAATCAAAACCTGAGTCGAACCCAAGCTAGAGAAAATTATCAGGAAGCTGACGAATACCAACGGCTAGCTATGCTTACGGCAATATCCTCTAGTCGAGGTGGTCTGTCTAAAGCACAAATAGAATTGCAGCTAGAATACCACCGTAAAGCATCAGAAGCTAGAAATAGAGCAGAAGCTGGGGTTAACATTATAGCTGAGACTCATCCCTTGCTGCAAAACCAGGATTTTGATCGCGAGAAGTTAGCTACAGCTGATCAAAGTCAAGTCCAGTCCATTATGCTGGACTATATCCAGGAGCGTCGCCAAGATATTCAAGAAACTCGCGCCAATCTTGCTGACAATCCCAAGCTGATTTATAAGCTCGACAAACTTCTGAAAGAATCCTACCAAGCTCAGGGAATTCAGCCTGATTCAATTTATGACCTGATTATCCAAGATCGGATCGGAACTGTTGAGATCAATGAAATTATTATAAATCTAGCAATAGCTGTTTTAGCGATCGCACTTGGTTTAGTAAGTGGTGGAGGAGGCACGGTTGGGGTATTAGCTGGTGTAGCTGGCTTTGGACTGGGCGCTTATCAAGTTGTCGAAGAATTCCGACAGTACGAAATTAAGTCCGCTGCCAGCGGAGCTGAGTTACTTTCAGACGATCCATCTTTGGGTTGGGTAATTGTGGCTGTTTTGGGGGCTGGACTAGATTTAGCAGGGGCAGTGGCAGCAATTAGAGCCATGAAACCTGCTTTAGAAACTTTCAATGCCACAGGCGACTTAGCTCAGTTCAGAAGGAGTTTACAAGGGCTTTCTGAAGTTAACCAGCAACTGAAAGCCAATGTTTTACGAGCAGCAGAAGCAGAATTGCAATACCGACAAGCCTTAAGGAGTTTAGTTTCCACAGGAGGCAGGCTCCGTATGGTCATTGTGCCAGGGGGCGAAGAATTTGTGAAACTTGTTGGAGTTGCTTATCTTCTCGCCAAGCGTGGTATCATTGCTTTTGAGCAATTTTTACTGGAGTTAAAAGCTCAGAGGTTAATTGCTGAACTTGACGAGTTTGCTCCTGATGAGTGGTTTAGACAGCTTCCGGTTGACGAACAACAGGCTCTTAAGCAAGCTTTTCGAGATGGACGTAGGCTTCAAGTTCAGGCTGATGAATTAGTTGCTCAAGGAGATCCAGTGATTCAAGCTGCAGTCGAACAAGCTACTGAAGAGTTATCAGAAGACTCGATTGCTAGAATTAACAGACTGATAGAGGCTATGGAGAATAAGCCTAATGTGCCTGAATCATTTACTCAAGGAGAGTTTTTTGCTAGAGGTGGAACCAGCCAACTGTATTATATGGAAGAAAATGCCGATCTGTTAATTAAACCAGGAGGCGGACGATTACCGAATGAAGCAAAAGCTATGGTTGAAATGGAGATGATAGGCATTCCCACAGTGTATGTTAGAAAAACTATTAATAATGGTCAAAAAAATGTTTTAATTCTTCAAAAGATTGATGGAGTGGGAAGTAAAAATATTATTGGGAGATCTAGAGACCCAATTAATCCACCTATAAACACTGAAGTAGTCACACAAAAAACAATAGATGATTTAGAAGAGATATATCAAAAACTACAGCAAAATAAAGTTAATATAGGAGACTTTCAGTTTATTGTTAGACGCTCTGATGGGGCTGTTTTTGTGAACGATCCAGTTAGCTTTACCCGTGGTAGTGGACCTAAGGGTGACATTAGAAATATTATTGACCGTTTCAAGAAAATACTTAGAGATCGAGGTAGCAACTAACCATGTATACTGACGCTGAACTACTAAATTTTTTACTTTCCCGAAATACCAAAAAGTTGAAGCCGTCTATTGGCAAGCGTTTGCTAGAAATAAAACGTTTCTTTGGTATGGATATTTCTTCCTTTTTAAAACACTATCATCCCCTTACAGCAGATCAATTTTTTTCCTATAATTCAGGTGGAGTAGAGTTATGCTTTGAAGGTGATTTAAACCACTCCTTAACTGTATATGGTGAGCAACTTTCTATAATCATTTTACCAGAAAAATTATCTAGTGATGGTTTCGCAAAATGTTATCAGCTTTCAGAAGAAAAATTTGCCTCGGAAGAGCTTAAAAGTTGTCTGAACACCGTTTGTCAAGATATTCGTATTTGGACTCTCAGGGAAGAATTTGAATCAGAAGAAGCCAAAGAAGTTGCGATTTCTTATTTGTTTTCCAACCAGCGTGAGCTATTTTATTGTATCTATTTACACGAAGACTTAGATAGTGACTACTTACTTCTTGAAAAAGATGTTCCTAGAGAGAACGTAGCTAGTTGTTTTTCTCTTGCTGTTGATGATTATGTTGAGTCAAAATAAAAAATTATTTCTTCTAAGAGTTTTGCTGATCGAAGACACAGAAGAGCGTCAAAATATCTTAACTTCTTTATATCGAGATCACGCATGGATTCTCGTAAAAACGGGGAATCGTGCTATCAAGCTTCTTAATGCTTATGATTTTGACATGATCTCGATTGATTACAATATTGGTGGCGAACTTAATGGTGCAAATGTGGCCCTATTTATTAGAGATTCTCGCCACAAAAATAGCCGTATTATTGTTCACTCGCTCAATCCTAAAGGAGCTAAATATATCTTGGAAATTCTTCCTCAAGCTATTTACTATCCTGTATCTAAAATGGTTCGCTCCAATCAAAAGTTCAAGTATATTAGACAAAAAATTAATGAGCTTGGTGTCAATTATGAATGGGATTAAATGTGATGATTTGCCCGGAAAATTTCTGCAAAAATAGCGCTATCTGTGACATGAGTATAAAGTCCAACTAGAAGCGACGTCTCCTATAGAGTTGGTAAGACGATGGAGACGGTAAATTAAAACATCAAATCGGAGAAAAGGTATAAGGTGAAGGGGAATCTGTGCGATCGCGCTTGGG
>CAZNNK010000624.1:0-4588 GCA_964574085.1 uncultured Coleofasciculus sp. | reverse complement strand
ATGAGTAGCGATAAATTCGGTATGAGTAGCGAGCAAGATGCAAAGCCTGCGGCATGGCTTCGCTAAAGCCTGCGGCATGGCTTCGCTAAACGCACTACAAGGAATTCGCCATTATTTTATTAAGGTTGAAATGCCTAACACTTTGCACCTCCTTTCTATTCCCCAGTTTATGCTAATCAAATGACCAAGCTATTTCGCCGACTGCATAGAAGAAGATTCGCTGCGCTCATCCAAACTAATCTCACCTGCACCAAATGCAACAACCATTAATAATCCGCCCATTAAGCCTAAATTCTTGAAAAAGGCATTTTCTTCTTCAGGAAACTGGGTGTGAAAAATCAAGGTAGCGGGAATTAAAAAGCCAATCAATAATAAGGCTCCCCAACGGGCTTTGTAACCGAATAAAACCGAGAGTCCGCCACCAACTAATACAAGGATAGTCGGAACGAGAACGATACCCGCCAAAGGAATTCCGCTAGCAGCCATATACTCTTGAGTGCCAGCGAAACCGAAAATTTTACTAATCCCCGACTTGATAAAAATAACGGAGAGAAAAATTCGAGCAACTAAAGGGAGGTACTTTTGCATAGCGGTTCCTGTGTTGATAGATAACTGTTCTACCCTTCAGGGTACAAGATTCTGAAAGTCTAGAGACGCCTAGCCTAAGGGTAGCAGTTACGGGAGTGCGATCGCGCTTTAGCTTCCAGGGTACGCTAAGATGCATGGCAATGCCTGATTTCCCCTTAGACACCCAAACCCTCGGCATACCGTAGGGTGGGTTGAGCGAAGTCGAAACCCACCAGCCCTCAGTCAGCACCATTCATCCTCAGATAAGTACCTGGACATAAATTCTGATTGATAATGAATAAAATTAGAGTCGTTTTAATTGAAGACCATGAACTCACTCGTATAGGCTTCCGAACCGCTTTACAAGAGAGTCATGAGATTGAATGGGTAGGTGAAGCTGCTAATGGTGCTGATGGGTTAAGCTTACTGGAACGGGTTCAACCAGATATTGGAATTGTTGACATTGGACTTCCTGACATGGATGGCATCGAGTTAACTCGATGCTTTCAAACTATTAAAGCGAATCATCCAGATTGTCCGACAAAAATTTTAATCTTAACCTTACAGGAAAACGAAGAAGCAGTTATGGCAGCCTTAGCAGCAGGGGCGAGTTCATATTGCATGAAAACGATTAATTTTGAGCAGCTATTAAACGCGATTAAACGGACTCATAGAGGCGATGTTTGGCTTGATCCCGGAATTGCTAAAATTGTTCTAAAACATAGCAGTTTAACTCAGGCTCAACCTGAGATAGCACCCACCCAAGAACCAGTACCGATTCAGAATTATATTAGCGAACCCAGTCAACTGATAGCGGCTTGTCCTTTAACTGAACAGGAGTTAGCGGTTTTGCAGTTCATTATTGAAGGGTATGATAATGAGGTAATTGCTAAACGGTTAGATATTCCAGCGGGAACAGTTCAACACTATGTCCAAAATGTTTTGGATAAACTGCGTGGTGATGATCGTACTCAATCAGCAGTTCAGGCGTTTCGTTCTGGATTAATTTAAGTTCTCAGCAAGTTCCCTAGTTGGGGATCTGTCTGTATACTCTGTAAGGTTAGAATTGAGCATATATAATGCATTCTGATTCAAGTATGGCAAAGCAGAAACAACCCCTCACCGGAAAAGCACTGATTAAGGAAGTCTGTCGGCGGATTCGGGTTGCCCGTAGCTACTGGGATGCTCACAATAATCCTGCCTGTCGCCGAGAACGCGATCGCGCTTTAGCCCTTTATAATACCCTAACCAAAGAACAAAAAGAACAGATCCCCCAAGTGTTGCGAGTGTGGCTTCGCTACCGCAGTGAAAAATACTTCGGCGCACACCGAACACCGCCCAAGTCGAAACGAAAGTCAAAATAAGCTGTTCGGCATTTAAACCTTAATATCAATAATGGAATGGCGCAATCCTTGTAGTGCGAGCATCTTGCTCGCTACTAATACCCAATTTAAATGCATTACAGCTTAATACCCTTGGGGCTTTCATTCTAGCTAGCTCTTCCAATAGCAAACTTAGGTGACTTCTGACTTGTCAGATTGAAACAGGTTCTTTGTATCCTCTGTTTGACCGGAATAGCATAATTATTGGTTATGATCAGAACTCGCAAACACTTGGAGGATTGACTGGGCAAGTTGGCTGTGCTATGGGATTATCTTCAAGGGAAAGCCAAATCAGATAAGTAAGTCTAGACAGAGGACTAATATCTTTTATTTGGTTTTTGTCGAGGTTAAGCCAAGCCAGATTAGCAAGTCCAGAGAGAGGACTTACATCTTCTATTTGGTTTTTGCTCAGAGAAAGCCAAGCCAGATTAGCAAGTCCAGAGAGAGGACTGATATCCTTTATTTGGTTGTCGTTGAGGAAAAGCAAAGTCAGATTTGTAAGTCCAGAGAGAGGACTGACATCTTCTATTTGGTTTTCGCTTAGGAAAAGGCTATTCAGATTGGTAAGTCCAGAGAGAGGACTGACATCTTTTATTTGGTTTTCGCTTAGGAAAAGGCTATTCAGATTTGTAAGTCCAGAGAGAGGACTTACATCCTTTATTTGGTTACCGCTTAGGGAAAGCTCAGTGCGACTCGACAGTTCAACTGAGGCTTGTTCACAATCACTTGTACCTGCTTTTTCCAACAGCACCTCCACTGTTTTTTTCGCCTCATCTGACAAGCTCTCACGCCATAGACACCACTGTTTAAACGGACTGCCCAGCCTGGGTTCAGCCGCTTGAGTCATTTCACATCCCCATCCCCAGATACTTAAGAAGAGGGTGATCACACTAATCCATTTCATTAACTTAATATATTGAAGACAACAAACAATTTAAAATTGATTTCCCATTAATTCGACTTCTAGGGGAGTCTACAGAGCCACTCTCTAGGAGCCTCTCTGTGAATAATATCAAGAATAGCGAAATCATGGTAGTGCGTTTAGCGAAGCCATGCCGCAGGCTTTGCATCTTGCTCGCTACTCACTAATCGGACTGTCTTGAGTTTTGTCAATAGACCTCAAACCCTTACAAAGAACAAATGACACTCTCTACCGTTCACTTTAATTCCTTAAGGTTAGTAGCACTGACTTTAGAGTTTGTAGTCAGCGCTGTCTTCACTTCTGGCACGCTTCGTGCCTACTACGACACCCGCTTAAGTCAACGACATTCGACTTAAAGCTGGTGGGTTGAGCGAAGTCGAAACCCACCCTACGGTATATTAAAGGTTGCGGCAATTTTCTCATACTGATTTCAGTGCCGTTATCCTGAATACTGTTGATTGATAATACGCCTCCCAATTTGGTATCATTCCCTCAACCGTTACGCTTCAACCTAACCTAATCAGCATCTCGTCATGAAAATTCTCCATGGCACCTGGATTCCCCAACCCTCTGACGCATTCATCCAAACAGGCGCGTTTTATCTGTGGGTGGAAACGGATACCCCTTCTCCCCAGAAAACTGCCCCAAGCAATACGCATCCGGCTCAATTAACCCAAGCGGATTTAGCCAACCTTCTGGTGAATGAACTCGGCATTTCCCCAACCTCATCTAGCCCACTTCAGGCTCAAATTACCCCCCAATACTTTATTCTGCCCACCACTCAAGGGCAACCGCTTCCGTCACCGGAATTAAGCCGCTATCTGGAAATTGAATTGCCAGAATCCGTGGAGTGGCATATCTGGACAATTGATTGTTACCAGATTAGCCCAGTTTACCAAACATCTGGACGTAAATCTGGCGCAATCGCCCCCGTGATTAAATGCTTAAATGACCTGCATTTTATTGCCCTCTACAATCCCGCAGAACTGCAACTGGGGTCTGATTTACTGTTTTGGTATCACTACACCCAGTCCTTTAAACAGATTATCCTCAAAGACCAATATATCCCAGCCCTTAAATACAGAGAAATTCCCCCACCCAAAAGCAAACGGAAACGCAGCGCCAAAACTCAGTTATTTGAACTTTATCCAGCTTGGCAAATTATATCGGATCACTATGAAGAAACGATTGACTATTATCAAGACTATATGCCCCTTGCCTGTGTATCCGGTCACGCCAGTCCCCCCGACCCGATCGAATTTTACGACAAAGAAACCTTACTCCGCCATTTTTCTGAATGCTTGCTGACGGAGATTGTCACCAATACACCAATCCCGGCTGTCTTGGATAAAAGAATTAATCATTCTCTGATTACCGATTGCCTCTATTCCACACAAACTCCCCTCGCCCAAGCCCCTGAATCTGCCTTAGACCTCTATAAACAATGGTCAAGTTGGAAACAACAGATTAAGGGAGGATCTGATACCTCAAACTTCCATCTTTGTTTTCAATTAGAAGACCCGGTGGAGGAGTCCCAAAACTCCTGGCAGATTCAGTTTATCGCCGCCTCTAAAAAAGACCCCTCCCTGAAACTAGCCGTTGCCGACTATTGGACTCTGAGTAAAAAAAAGAAAGCCACCGTTTATCAACAATTTGGGCAAGAGTTCGAGAAAACCTTACTCCTTAATCTCGGTTATGCTGCCCGTATCTACCCGCA
>CAZNNK010000623.1:0-4589 GCA_964574085.1 uncultured Coleofasciculus sp. | reverse complement strand
TTATCAAGTACTGTCTATTGGTCAGCTTCCTTTCCGTCGGGATGATAGGGAGAAATAACATGTAGGGGCGACCCGGTTGTACTAATGAACAATTGTATCTACTTAATGAACTCGGGTCGCCCGTTTAGGGTTGGAGTTGGGAACAGGGGAATTTGGAATATAATGTTTAAGCTAATCCTGACATGGCGATGCGTTTATGGCGCTAAAGCGCAACTACAAACTCAAGTCCAAAACCGCCGAATTACCCATGTTACCAACGCCGCAGCTAAGGCGACAGTTAGGGTGTAGGTGAGAGGGATAGCGGGTTCAACCCAAGGTTTAGGAACCAGTTGAGAATTAGAAATTAACAATCGAACTGGGTCTTGCTTGTCCTCACCAAGCTTCTCTAGAGAGGCGACAAAGGAACCAACTGTCCAACCGACACCGATGACAGCTACGGTATCTTGGAAGTTGCGATCGCGTTCGGCTTTGTCTAATTCTACACGAGAGCGGATCGCGTTAATCGTGTCTTCGAGTAATCTCAGTCCGCGTTCCAGATTCTCGGTGTCTTTGTGGATTTGCAGTAGGTATTTATCGGTGACTAATTCGCTAAATTCGTTTAAAAAGGCTAAGTCACTTTCTGATTGTTTGGCGATGCGGGCGACTCGTTTTTTATAGTTACTTAAATTAATATCAATGGTGCGAGCTTGAAAGTCAAGCTGGTTTAGGTTAATGGTATAGCGATTTAAAATATCCTGAGTTTGCTCTAAATGTTGGCGAACTTTGTCAAACTCTCGTCTCTGCGATCGCGCCAGATGGATGGATTTTCGTCCCGCTTCAATGGCGGCGAAATGATGTTTAATTGTTTGCTTTAATAAACGGCTTTGACTATAAGCCCAGAGGATTTTGTTGCGGTAACAGAATAAGCGCAACCAGTCATCATAGAAACGGGCAGCAGTTTCGGCGGCGGTTCTGTCGGGATAGAGGATAATTAGAACATGTTGATTGTCTTGTAAGTTGGCAAGATTGGTGATATCTGTGTCTTCTTTCATCACCAGGCGGTAACGCTTAAGTTCATAGATAGTTGCCCCTAAAAATTGCCCTTGTCCTTCTAAATCTTGTTGCCAATTTCCATTAGGCATTAATGACTTGTAACAGGCTTGGGCGATAGCGTCAGGATTTTGGCTTTCTGGGTAAGGAAGCCAGCCGGACATAATCCAGCTTTGTCCAATAGTGGCGGTTTCACCGTGCGATCGCTGTTCAATTTCGCTTTTTAGGGTGGCAAAGGATTGGGCGGGTTGGGGTTCGGTTTGATTGTTAATTGAACAGTCGAGAATGAGTCCGTAGGTGTCGCCTAAACGCACGGGATAGTAATAGCCTTGTAAAGGATCGGGTTCTGATCGGGTTTCAAAGGGGTGAATTTTGGGTAGGAGTTCTTGATATTCGATTTCAAAGTAGTTATCTTTTTGAAAAAGGAGAGGGTGAACGCTGGGAGGGAGTTTTTTCTGGAATTGAGTGCGATTTTGTTCAATGTCTGCTTGACTTTCGCCTAAGCCGTTTCTGAGGTCATAGACAAAGAGATCAAGGGTAGGATAGATAATATCACTCATTGGTTAGGGTATATTTATACTAAAACAAATATAACGGTTCTCAAGGGGAGCATTTCAGGGAATCTTAAGTAGGTTGGGTAGAGCGATCGCGAAACCCAACAGGCTAACCTGCTGGTGCTAGGTTATATCATGTTCGGATAATCACTTATACCTTGATTTAACCCCACCCTAACCCTCCCCTTATCAAGGGGAGGGAACCGGGATGGAACTGGAATAGTTTCGGTTTTCCTTGCTACTCTGCTGCTTTCTTCCCTTCTCCCCTGCAATCTCAACCGAAACCTTTTCGGTCTATTGAAATTATGTATTCACAGTAGGCTTTTGCAAAAATTGTTTGAGTCTTTCCAGACTACTCAGTTTTTTAGCGGTTGCTGATGGGTTGGGCTGCGATAATATATCGATCGCGATGTTGTTAATTTCTAGATTCTCTGACTCAGACTCGTCAGCCACAGGCGCAAAACCGCGTTCTTTTGGTGCAGTAGCAGAGGCGACGTGTTCGAGTTCGGCTGAGGTGGGGAGTAAATCGGGGGGAAGGGTATCACCCACTTGATCAAGTTGAGATTTGATGGTTTGATAACGCTGATTTAAGTTCGGGTTCACCTGAATAATCGAGAGTAAACTAGGGGCGATGTCCGATTCCCAGGCTTCGGGTTCGAGATATAATCGATGGGAAATATCGGTCAGGTCGGCTTTTTCTTGTTCAGTGAGAGAGGTGTCTAAGTCTCGAAGAGCAAGTAATAGCGCTAGTAATGTATTATTCGTGGTTAGATTATCCATCGGTAATCCTGAAATTGTTACAAACTATAAAGCAATAGGAATGGTAATCAGTAATCCCCTATCATAGTGTAATTTTACAAGCCATGGATTTCAGATTTCGGAGTTTTGGTGAATTCAGACACAAAAATTTTATTTTTTTTAATATTTATTTTAATTGCCGCAAAATAAACCTCAAAAATCTATGATAAAGTTGAATAGCTAAACTCTACCAATTGGCAGCAATGGACAGGGAAGCGTTGGTGGTTGGGATTAATCTTTATCCGTTACTCCGAGACGGACGGACGAAAAAACCCCGACATCTGGATAAACCCGCCGCCGATGCTGAAGCGGTGGCGCAGATTCTGGAAACCTATGGACAGTTTCGGGTGCGCCGATTACCAGAAGTTTATGACCAAGACGGGAACCCCCACGTCGCTGCTAAACCTCATCCCACCCAGTTGGTACGGGTGAAAACGCTACAAGAGGCGATCGCAAATTTATTTAATCCCCCCAGTCGCCAAGTTCCGGATACGGCGTTGCTGTTTTTTGCGGGACATGGTTTAAGGAATGACCAAGGGGGAGTCAGTGAAGGATTTTTGGCAACCAGTGATGTGAAACCTCAAGATGGTAAATGGGGGGTTTCCTTGCAATGGTTACGGCGATTACTGCAAGAAAGTCCCGTGCGTCAGCAGATTGTTTGGCTGGATTGCTGTCATAGTGGGGAATTGCTCAACTTTTTAGAAGCTGATCCGGGGGCGGTGGGGGAAGCCAGGGATCGCTGTTTTATCGCGGCGTCTCGTGATTTTGAGGTGGCGTATGAGGAATTTGGCGGACAGCATGGGGTATTAACCGGGGCGCTGTTACCGGGGTTGCGTCCAGAGGGAAAGTCACAGGGATGGGTGACGAATTATAGTTTAGTCGAGGCGATTAATCGTCAGTTATTGACCTCGCGTCAACGTCCCATTTTTCACAACTCTGGCGGTGAGATTCTGCTGACGGGGAGAAAGGAAACCATTGAACGGGCGGTATTAATGGCGGGAGTCTGTCCCTATAAGGGATTGGAGTCCTTTGAGTTTAATGATCACGATCCTAAATATTTTTATGGGCGCACCGCGTTGACGGATCAATTGTTGGCGAAAATACAGCAGGGGAATTTTCTGGCGGTGGTGGGTGCGTCGGGGAGTGGTAAGTCGTCTCTGGTTAAAGCAGGGTTATTGTATCAGTTGAAACTGGGTCAGCGTTTGTCGGGAAGTAGCGAATGGCAAATTCGGATTTTTCGACCGGGAGAACATCCCTTAAAGAGTTTAGCCTTGGCGTTGGTGGATGAGGCGGCGGAGTCAGGAGAGGTTGAACAATTGGCGTCTCAGGGGGCGGCGGGTTTAGCCCAGTTGGTTGGGGCGATTGATGCGCCTCGTCTGGTGTTGGTGGTGGATCAGTTTGAGGAAGTGTTTACCCTGTGTCAGGATGACGGGGAACGACAGCAGTTTTTTGACTGTTTACTACAAGAGAAGGCAGAAGGCAGAGGGCAGAAGGCAGAAGGGAAGGATGAAGGGAGTAAGGTAGCAGAAGGGGAATTCGGTCTCACCGTGGTAATTACCATGCGGGCGGACTTCTTTGGCAAATGTGCGGAACAGGACTATGGGGGACTCGCTAGCCGCATCCAAGAGAATTTAGTCACCATCACCCCAATGAAGACAGAAGAATTAGCCGCCGCCATCACCGAACCCGCCAAACAAGTCGGCTTAGAAATCGAGCGGGAACTGGTGACCCAGATGCTCCATGATGTCGAGGGACCCGGAAGTTTACCCCTATTGCAATATACCCTAACCGAACTGTGGCGGCAGCGACAGATGAATCGGTTGACCTTGGCAGACTATACCAAACTGGGAGGCGTCAAGGGAACGCTGCAAAAACGGGCAGATCAGGTGTATGAGTCTCTGTCTAAAGACCAGCAATTGATTGCTAAACGGATTTTTCTGGAATTGACCCAACTGGGAGAAGGAACCGAAGACACCCGCCGACAGGTCTTTAAACAAGAGTTTATCAACGATGAGTTATCCCAGGAATTAGTCGAACAGGTAATGACTCAGTTAGCCGATGCGCGGTTACTGGTAACCTCCCAACTGCGAGTGCGGGGAGAAAGTGGGGCGACGTTAACGGTAGTGGATGTAGCACACGAAGCCCTGATTCGCCATTGGACACGCCTGCGCCAGTGGTTAAATGAAAACCGGGAGGCGATGCGAAAAG
>CAZNNK010000622.1:0-4595 GCA_964574085.1 uncultured Coleofasciculus sp. | reverse complement strand
AGCGATCGCAGGTGCATCATCAGGATGGGCGGTAGGAGAAACTGTCAGTACAGTTGCCGATGGCATTAATACCGCTTGGTATCTGGGTGAATCTGGATACTATGCGTCACAAGGGGATGATGCCAAGGCGCAGGAAGCGGCAATCAATGCAGCTTGGGCGGGGATGGGGTTAATCCCCGTTGTTGGTAACGTCCTGGGTAAGGGGGGTAAGCGTCTCGCTCGAACAGGTGTAGGGCGCTGGGGTGGGGAAGCTCTCAGTTGGGCGGGGCGGCAAGCTAATCGTGGAACCGAGTGGCTCAGTAATACTCCTTTAGCTCGACAGGGTAGGGAAGCTCTCGGTTGGGCGGGACAGCAAGTTAATCGTGGAGCCGAGTGGCTCAATAATACTCCTTTAGGTCAACAAGGTAGGCGATTCCTCGATTGGGGGAGTCAGCAAGCCGATCGTGGAGCGCAGTGGTGGACTCAACAACAAGAACTTGCAGAACAAGCGGCTAGACAATGGAATCTACCGGGTGCTAGAACTCCGGCACTCGCAACCCCCAATGGCAGCCTTCCCAATGTTGAAATACCTAATGGCAGAACTCCGAATGTCGATACACCCAATACCAGACCGAGAACGCCGGATGTTGATACACCTAATGGCAGCCTTCCCAATGTTGAAACACCGAATGCCACAACTCCGAATGTTGAAACACCCAATGGTGGAACTCCACTAGTTGATACACTCAATGGCAGAACTCCACAAGTTGATATACCTAAGACCAGAACTTCGGAGCCAATTACCACCAGCGGCTCGCGCCCTACTGTGGAAGTGGAAACTCCAAGCGGCAACCGCACTAACTTAGACACACCTAGTGGTACTCGTCTCAACATTGAAACCGCCAAAGTAGAAGTCCCGGTTGGTGATCATACGCTTAAGACTGTACGCCTAGGCGACGAAACCCAAATTTGGATATGTAGTCAGTGTGGGCGGCTCATCTCCAAGATTGACGATATCTTAAACAACACACCATCTCCACAAATGAGCCGCAATCTTAGGCGGCGGCTCGATAATTTGAGAGAGCTTGCTGTTGACTTAGAGACAAAAATCAATTCAGGTGCAATCCAATCCGACCAAGTTGCTTCACATGTAAATCCCCTCGCTTCACGCTTAAGGAACATGGCTCAGGACTCGAGGTATCGTGATATAGAAGGGTTCCAATCCGTGCGCCAACAGGAAGAGCGTGCCACGAAACTCGAAGCAGACTACAGGCAGATACTCAACCAACCAGAGTATGCTGATTTGAGAAGCCAATTAGAGCAAATCAGAAAAAATCCTACCGCTCATGAGCATTTAACCCACATAGAAACCGAGCTGAAACAAATTGCAGAAACACATCAAGCGAAAATTAGGGATCTAGAAGACAAATATGGGAATGTGATTAACGATCCCCGCTACACGGACTTGAAAAAATGGGTTGAGACAGTTAAAGAAAATCCTGCTACTTCCGCTGATCATTTCACCAGGCTACAAACAAGACTAGAAAACACAGCTAGGATTCAAGAAGGAAACTATCCTAGAGATACAACTTATGACGATAGCACAGGAACAGTTGTGAAAAAAAAGCATACAGAACAGATTGAGCGAACGGCAAGAAACCTTAACATAGAAATACGTCCAGATAGAAATCATAGAATCGACAACCCAGAGGTACAACAAAAAATCAAAGAATTTTTCGACCACATTGTCAGAACAGGAGAAACACGCCAGCTACCATATAAAGAATATCCAGATGCCCTTTGGAGTCGATTGGGAGATGCAATCGTTATCCGGCAAGCAAACGGCAAGTTTGTAACCTTCCTTGACGCAAAAGGCGGAGGTTCTGCACTGCGATGGATTGATATAGAATAAAGGGAGGAGAAAAAGTGGTTCATTGTTTATTAAATGAGATTCTAGGAGAAAAAATCATCTCTCTTGCAAGGATCTGTATAGAAAGGGGCAGCTCAAGAATAGTGCTTAGAGATACATTGGTATTCACCCTTTCAAATGGGAGAGTATTTGAAATGCTGACAGATCAGGCTTCAACGAAATTTCAGGAAATTTCTGCTAAGCAAGGTTTGTTTGTAGATTTTGAATTGGACTCAGATGAAGTGCTAGTCACTCAAGAACTGGATGACCAGCACTTCAACTTTAATCTTCCCTTAGCAGTAGCTAGTATTACAGAGATTTGGGCGAATATCAGAGGGGAAAGATTTTTGGCAGCCATTGTGCTTAAGAATGAAGATGGAAAACCTGCTTTATCACTTGGCACAGAGACAGACGAGGTAGAATTACTAAGTTTTGCCTCGTTGCAAGACCGCATTAACTATGACATGAAGTTCGCCTATGAACTTGAACAATTGCGGTATTCTATGAATTAGTTTGAGCCTTGAATCCCTATTTTTGTTACTGTCGGGCTATGGAAAACCAAGACGATCAAAATCAAACCCCAACTCCTGCTAAAACTTTGCAACAAGAATATCAAGAAGCCTTGTTAAAATCTGGTATTCAAGCCGCTAAACTACTCAATGAGTTAATCGAGTTAAAATTAATGCCAGACCCCCGCGCTAAAGAAATGGCTGATTTGGCTTTAGAGGTGATAAAAATAATTCATTCAGCCCCTGAAGAAATTGTCAACTTTAAAGAAAACAATGACAATCCTTAAGGATTACTTGTAAAATCAACTAGATTGGCAATCCATCAACCCTTGGATTAGCCTTTTGGCGATGCAATTACAGGAAAACTCCCAATGTGACACCTGAAGACATTCCCTCAACACAACCCATTTTTGCCGCCATCGTCAATTTCTTCACAGAAGACAATTGGCACTATGCCCACTTAGAAAAACAATCAGCCTTACGCCTAGCGTTTAAGGGCAAAAATGACCAATACGACTGTTATGCCCAAGCGATAGAATCACAGCAGCAGTTTATCTTCTACTGCTTATGCCCGATGAAAATTCCCAAATCTAAGCGTCGAGCTGTAGGAGAATTTCTATCGAGAGCCAACTATGGCATGATTATCGGCAATTTTGAGTTAAATTTCGATGATGGGGAGATTCGTTACAAAACTAGCACGGCTGTCAAAAATCACTCGCTTGATTCAGACACTATCAAACAGTTGGTTTACACCAATGTGAACATGATGGATGAATACCTCCCTGGTATCATCGCTGTCACGAAGGGGGGAGTGTCGCCAGCCGATGCGATTCACAATTTGCCATAGTTGAGGATAGTTTGACCCCTGCCTAACCTTCCCCTTGACAAGGACAGGAAAAAGTTATGGATTATGATCAGTATGGAATCTCTGTTGAGGTATGAGTTTATCGTTGAAACCCGTTGAATGGGTAGGAAGCTCTCTTGAAGATGTGAAAACTTTTCCAGAGGAGGTTCAGCAAGTCGTTGGCTATGCCTTGTACTTGGCTCAATGTGGTGAAAAGCATCCTTCAGCTAAACCCCTCAAAGGATTTAAGGGAGCTGGGGTGCTTGAAGTTGTGGAAAACTTTGATAAAGACACTTACCGAGCCGTTTATACCGTGAAACTCGCTGGCGTTGTTTATGTCTTACACGCTTTTCAAAAGAAATCCAAACAAGGAATTGCTACGCCAAAGCAAGAGATTGAGTTGATTGAAGCAAGATTAAAACGAGCCAAAGAGCATTACGCCGAAAACTATCGTCAGCAGCAAAAGGGAGAAAAAGATGACTCAGGAGATTAGTGTGCAAGCCAGTAGTGGGAATGTTTTTGCAGATTTGGGTTTAGAGAATTCTGATGAATTGTTGGTGAAAGCTGAACTGGCCTATAAGATTAGCCGTATGATTACTCAGCAACAGTTGAACTCAACTGAAGCCGCAGAAGTTTTAGGGATTGAACCATCCCAAGTATCTGCTCTAATCCATGGCAAGTTATCCAACTTTTCCATTGTCAGTTTGTTTCGCTGCTTGAATGCTTTGGGGCAAGATGTAGAGATTTTCGTGAAAACGAAACCTCAATCTCGTTCAAAAGCGCAAACACGGGTGGTTGCGACATGATTTTGGAGTCACTTTTGTATTGGTGTGACACAGCTAAAATTGTGGGATAGATTTGACGGTGAAATTGGGCGCAAGTCCTTGCGCCCCTACAATTCTAATCCACCATTTAACCTAAGATATGTCAATATCGCTATTTGGTTACTCTAAACTAGACTAGAACTGTATTGAACCTCTCAAACAAGCAATATGTCTCTCAGCGAACTTTTACCTACTGTTAGTCAACTCTCTCATCAAGATAAACTTCGACTTATCCATTTTCTGCTTCTTGCCGTTGCTAAAGAGGAAGGATGCAGCCTAGAACCGGCGGGCAATAGTGATTCAGCTAATGCACTGTTGAATCAATTGGCATCAACAGAAGCCGTTGTCTGGTCTCCTCAAGCCGATCAAGCAAGTGTTCAAGCCTTGTCGGATCTTTTGGTGGCGGCGCGGAGAGAAACTAATGCTTAATGGTCAACGATTCCCGTTCATTGAGCGAATGAATAGCCTTGGACTTTCGAGTGTCATGCCATATTTGCCTATCACTCTTGTCAATGGAAGCTGTACTGTCG
>CAZNNK010000621.1:0-4596 GCA_964574085.1 uncultured Coleofasciculus sp. | reverse complement strand
CCCCCATCTCCCTCATCTTCCCCATCTCCCCCATCTCCCCCATCTCCCCCATCTCTACTCTCCTAGCGCCCCCCAACCACGACATCCTTAATCCGAACATGGGGACCACCAACGCTGACGGCTAAGGGCATTTGTCCGCCTTTACCACATCCACCACTGACATAAAGTGTATCATTACCGATCGCGTCAATATCTTTCAGGGTTTGAAACACATTCCCGGTGAGAGTGACATCGCTGACAGGTTCTGCAATCTTACCATTGCGAATCATATACCCTTCTCCGGCGGCAAAGGTAAACATTTCACCATTCGTTTGTCCGCCTAACATCCGCACCGCATACACCCCTTCCTCGATATCGCCAATCATCTCCTCAAAGGAACAGTCTCCGGGTTCAATCGCTGTATTCGTCATCCGTACAATGGGCGGATAGGTAGCATTAATCGCCCTGGCGTTCCCTGTTGGCGTTTCTTGCATCTTGCCTGCGGTTTCCCGTGAATGCAACCGTTGGCTGAGAATGCCATCTTTAATTAAATACTTGCGCTGGGCGGGTACTCCTTCATCATCGTAGTGTAGAGTACCTGGTAAACCCGGTAGAGTGGCATCATCAATTACATTCAGTTGGGGAATCGCCATCGGTTTCCCTAGGGTGAGTAACTCTTGCATCCGGGGATTTTCATAGACAAAATCGGCTTCTGATAAATGTCCAAAGGCTTCGTGAATGAAGACACCCGCCAAATAGGGATCTAAAACAACCGTGTGCTGTCCACCCTTCACTGACTTCGCTTCTAGCTGAGTCACCGCCCGTTTCGCCGCCCCTAACACCCGTTCTTCAATCCCCACTAATGCATCGTAATCGGAACGGGAGTGAACCGACTCAAAACCTTGACGCACGATTCCCTCATTCCCTCGCGCGATCGCACCAAACCGGGCGGATATATCCAGCCGTTCTTGGACAATACAGGAACCTGTAGAATTGACAAAATAGTTAATCCCGAAGCGATCGCGATATCCCACCATTGTGGTTTGAATGCGCGGATCATACTCGAGTAATAGGCGATTATACTCGGCGATTAACTGACGCTTTTCTAACAACGATAGACCACGAGGATCGCGACCCAGTTCCACCGCCACATAATCTTGAATCGGTTCTAGGGGCGCTAAACTTGTGGTATCTTTCCCCACTAACCGCGCTTGGGAAATCGCCGCTTCAATGCGATCCTGCAACTCCGCCAAGCCATTAAACGTGACAAAACTCCATCCCCCTTGATGACAAGCGCGAATCCCCCCCGCTAAACTCAAGCTACGGTCTACCGCATCCAGTTGTTCTCCCCGAAACGAGATAGCCGTTTGCTCACTTTGCTCCACCCGAATTTCCACATAATCAACGGCGTCTCGATAGGGTGCGATCGCCTGTTGCAATTGTTCGTGCATGACTATCTTCCCACGCTTTCTATAAACTTATGCTTTCTATCTTAAGTAAAATGTCACTGAATTAAGCGTTTGTAGTCAGCGATGCGAGCGCTTCTGGCACGCTTCGTGCCTACTACTAACTCAGCTTAAGTCACTGCCATGCGTCTTAAAATCACTAGCTATACTGGTAAATAACTGATTGCTCTAGCAGACTTCTACCCGTAAAAACATGTCTTTCAGATTTCTATTAAGGGATGCCTGGAAAGCGTGGCATCGTCATAGTGGTTGGATGGCTTGGAATTTATTTCTGGCTTTTATCCCCTTAGCTTTAAGCGTTTGGCTCTTTCGCCGCTCATCTGGAACCCGTAACCTTTTATGGTGGGCGGGTTTCACTGTTTTCATTGCCTTCTTACCCAATGCACCTTATCTGCTGACCGATATCATCCACCTGATTGATGCAGTGCGCCGTGACTATTCCGTCTGGGTGATTACGTTGGTATTAATTCCGCAACATCTCAGTGTTATTATACTGGGCTTTGAAGCTTACGTTATCTCTTTAATTAATTTAGGATACTATTTACAAAAGCAAGGTATGGGTAAATTTACGCTTCCGGCTGAACTGATTACTCATGCCCTGTGCGCGGTTGGTATCTATTTAGGACGATTCCTCCGATTTAATAGTTGGGATTTAGTCACCCAACCGGAGGATTTAGCCCAAACCATTGTGGATGACTTGACGGCTAAACGTCCCTTGTTGGTCATGGTTGTCACCTTTATCGTGTTGACGGTATTGTATTGGCTGATGAAACAAATCACGCTGGGACTTATCCTGAAAATGCGTTATCGGAAAGTTCTTCACGAAGCCGATTAGCATGAACAATGAACAACGAACAATGAACCATCAACCCCGCACCATACGTTAAAATGCTGGCAGAACAGGCATTCAGTAGATTACTCGGCGCATGATTGACACCTTACAAACTCAACTGTACCAACTGGAACAATTTGCCGATAATCTGGTTGGTAATCAGCTTACCCATCTGAGTGCATTAAGCATTGGCATTATTTTTGCGGCTGGGTTGCTGACTAGCCTCACTCCTTGTATGCTATCTATGCTGCCGATCACAATAGGCTATATTGGCGGCTATGAAGCCAAAGGACGCCTGCAAGCGGCAACTCAATCCACTTGGTTTGCTTTGGGGTTAGCCACCACTCTGGCTGGATTGGGGATTTTAGCGGCATCGGTGGGACGAGTGTATGGGCAAGTGGGTGTCGGGTTACCCATCATTGTTAGCCTGATTGCGATTATCATGGGGCTAAACCTACTGGAAGCTTTACCCCTACAATTGCCTTCGCTTGGGGGAACGGAGTGGATTTCTCCGGATTTGCCGACAGGGATACGTTCCTATCTGATTGGGTTAACCTTTGGTTTAGTCGCTTCGCCGTGCAGTACTCCGGTTTTGGCAACCTTACTGGCTTGGGTAGCGAGTACCCAAGACTGGGTTTTAGGAGGGGTTCTGCTATTATCCTATACGGCGGGTTATGTCACCCCGTTGATTGTGGCAGGTACGTTTACCGCTTCGATCAAGAAATTATTAGAAGTACGCCAATGGTCGGGTTGGATTACACCCGTGAGTGGGGCGTTATTAGTCGGATTCGGCGTCTTTTCGCTGCTGTCTCGGATTCCTGGGGGAATTTTTTAGTTCAATGACGTTAGATAATCAATCTGTGTCTAATCCTGTCGGACGTTGGTTCCGGCGTTATATCCTATCATTTTTAGCCGATTTACGACTGGCGATCGCACTCCTTTTAGCGATCGCGGTTTTCAGTATCAGTGGCACCGTTATCGAACAGGGTCAATCTCTTGCTTTTTATCAAGCCAATTATCCCGAAAATCCCGCCTTATTTGGTTTCTTAACCTGGAAAGTGATCCTATTTTTGGGATTAGACCACGTATACCGGACATGGTGGTTTTTGTCAATCCTGGTTCTATTTGGTAGTAGCCTCACCGCTTGCACGTTTACTCGTCAATTTCCCGCCCTGAAAGCCGCCCGTCGCTGGAATTATTACAAAGAACCGCGTCAGTTTCAGAAATTGGCACTCAGCGCTGAACTGGAAACGGGTTCTCTGAATTCTTTATCCCAACTGCTGCAAGCCAAGCGCTATCGGGTCTTTCAAGAAGGAGATAGCCTTTATGCCCGTAAAGGAATTATCGGGCGGATTGGTCCAATTGTGGTTCATGCCAGTATGCTGATTATTCTGGCTGGGGCAATTTGGGGGGCGATGACGGGATTTATGGCACAGGAGATGGTTCCTAGTGGCGCAACCTTTCATGTCCGAAATATTATTGATGCGGGTCCCTGGGCAAAATCTCAGGTTCCTCAAGATTGGGGCGTTCACGTTAATCGCTTCTGGATTGACTACACCCCCGAAGGCGGAATTGATCAGTTTTATTCCGATTTATCGGTGGTGGATAACCAGGAACAAGAAATTGACCGCGAAACCATTTATGTAAATAAACCCCTGCGCCATCAAGGGGTCACATTCTACCAAACCGACTGGGGAATCGCGGCGGTACGGGTACAGTTAAATAATAGTCCGATTTTCCAGCTACCCATGGCGAAACTGGATACCCAAGGGAATGGGCGCATCTGGGGAACGTGGGTACCGACAAAACCAGATTTAAGTGAAGGGGCTTCACTGCTGGCAAAAGATTTACAGGGGACGGTTTTGGTCTATGATGCCCAGGGGAAATTAGTCTCCACCGTGCGTTCTGGGATGAGTACCCAAGTGAATGGGGTAACATTGCGTCTGAAGGAATTAATCGGCAGTACGGGTTTACAAATTAAAGCTGATCCCGGCATTCCGATTGTGTATACCGGCTTTGGTTTGCTCATGGTGGGTGTAATGATGAGCTATGTGTCTCACTCGCAAATTTGGGCATTACAAAAAGGCGATCGCTTTTATGTGGGGGGGAGAACCAACCGCGCCCAGGTATCCTTTGAGCGAGAAGTGATTGAGATTTTAGACCGCTTGCATGAGGATAAATCAACGCCTGACGTTCCGTTACAAGAAGTGATGCAAGTCTAGTGCATCCTGGCAGAAATAACTGAACAGCTAACAGCTCCCCCAGCATCCGTGTCAACTTAAGCCACAACCCTTGCCCATCCTAATTTTCAGCTACGGT
>CAZNNK010000620.1:0-4491 GCA_964574085.1 uncultured Coleofasciculus sp. | reverse complement strand
GATAGGGGAGATAGGGGAGATAGGGGAGATAGGGGAGATAGGGGAGATAGGGGAGATAGGGGAGGTGAACTCAAAACTCTACCTTACCTATTGCCCATTGCCTATTGCCTATTGCCTATTGCCTATTGCCTATTGCCTATTGCCTATTGCCTGTTCCCTTTCCTAACCAAAATGTCCCGCTTTAGACCGATAACCAAATGAGCTTATTATCAACTCGCCAACTTTCTCTGGCGTATGATGGAACACCTGTGATCACGAACCTCGACCTGGCAATTCCTGTCGGGAAGATTACGGCTTTAGTTGGACCAAACGGCTGTGGCAAATCAACCCTGTTGCGGGGACTGGCGAGGTTGCTCAAGCCTAGTGCAGGTACAGTTTACCTAGACGGGACTGATATTTTCAAGCGCTCAACCAAAGCTGTGGCGAAGCGATTGGGAATTCTCCCCCAAAGTCCAGTAGCTCCGGAGGGGTTGACGGTTCGAGATTTGGTCGCTCAGGGTCGTTACCCTTACCAAAACTGGTTGCAGCAATGGTCAAAAGATGATGAAATCCTGGTGGAGAAGGCGCTTTTCATTACCGGGATCACCCAACTGGCAGACCGAGTACTGGACACGCTTTCTGGTGGACAACGGCAACGAGCTTGGATTGCTATGGCACTAGCTCAGGATACGGAGATTCTGCTATTGGATGAACCGACAACGTTCTTAGACTTGGCGCATCAAGTCGAGGTATTGGATTTGTTGTATGAGTTGAATCAGAGCGAAGGACGGACGATTGTTATGGTACTGCACGACCTGAATCAGGCGTGTCGCTACGCCAATCATCTGGTTGCCGTGCGCCAGGGTCAAGTTTATACAAAAGGAGAGCCAATGCAAGTGGTGACGGAGGCGATGGTGCGTGAAGTGTTTGGTTTGGAGTGTCGGATTGTGCCTGACCCGGTAGCGGGGACGCCAATGTGTGTACCAATGGGTCGCTGGGTGTAAGTAGGTGGACACAATAAAAGCTAACGGTGGAGAACTCGCTATCGCGAGAAGCAAGCTACGTTATTCGTCATTCGTCTTATGTCATTTGTAAGGCTTTGTGCATAGGTTCCCAGACTTCAGAGATATAAAGGATTATGCTCCTTCCTACATAGTCCCCTCAGGCAATATCTGAGGGTTTTTTTTGACTTTTCACCTTTTTTTCACAATTGTTCGATAGGTTTAATCATAGTTGTTACCCTGATGTGGAAGTGATTACCCACCCCCTGCTAACATGGCGGGGGTCTTTTTTTGTCTATGTTGGTCGGTGCGCCGATCATCAGCTTCAAATCTTGATTTACACTCTTTACAGGGAAAAAGCAATGACCAAGGACAATTAATGAGTTCAACACTTCAGCGTCAAATTCAGCAGTTTTACGACGCCTCCTCTGAACTGTGGGAACAGGTTTGGGGCGAACACATGCACCATGGTTATTATGGTCCGCTGGGTCGTGAGAAAAAAGGTCGGCGTCAGGCGCAAATTGATTTAATTGACGAATTGCTGAATTGGGGTGACGTGCAGCACGCCGAGAACATCTTAGATGTAGGGTGTGGGATTGGTGGAAGTTCTTTGGACTTAGCCCAACGGTTTGGTGCTAAGGTACAAGGGATTACCCTGAGTCCCGTCCAAGCAGCGAGAGGAACAGAACGGGCAAAGGAGGCGGGGTTAGAGGCTGAGGTGGAGTTTCAGGTGGCTGACGCCTTGGATATGCCGTTTGCGGATAATCATTTTGATTTTATCTGGTCATTAGAAAGTGGGGAACATATACCCGATAAGCGGAGATTTCTGGCAGAATGCTACCGGGTTCTGAAACCTGGGGGGACATTTCTGATGGCGACGTGGTGTCATCGCCCGATTACGCCAGCCACGGGAGTGTTAACGGCGGATGAAAAGCAGCATTTAGAGCAAATTTACCAGGTTTACTGTTTACCTTATGTGATTTCGTTGCCAGAGTACGAGGAACTTGCCCGTGAGTTATACTTTACCACTATTCGCACCGATGATTGGTCAGATGCAGTCGCACCGTTTTGGGATATAGTGATTGATTCAGCCTTTGAACCCCAAGCATTAATGGGTTTACTCAGAAGTGGTTGGGGTACAGTGCAAGCGGCGCTATCGTTGGGGTTAATGAGTCGGGGGTATCGGCGCGGTTTGATTCGGTTTGGTGTACTCTCTGCAAATAAGTAGAGGTTGCTGAATAAGTGTTGTGATGGGGTTAGAGAGCAGGGGAAGCAGGGGAAGCAGAGGGAGCAGGGGGAGCAATGGTACATTTTCAGTAATTCTATTGTCCTGGTTTTGACGGATATTCTCACATTGCCTTAAAGTAAATAATGACGAAATCCTTGTAGTGTGAGCATCTTGCTCGCTACTCATACCCAATTTAAATGCATGACAGCTTACTCGCTTACCGAAAAGAAGCAAGCTACGTCACCTGATCAATTAGTATCACTATGTAGGTGTACTTCATTTACCTGCAATTTGCTGTATAATGATAGGTTCTATTCAAAAAAATACTTCAGTCAAAAAAAATCATAGCAATCCTTGAGGCGGTGTAATTTCAATTCGACCCTTTTCAAGATCTACCACTGGCACAATTTCATCGGCAAAAGGAATCAAAACGGTTACAGGCTTAGATTGTTTTTTCTTGACTTTCCGTTGCTTACTAACTCGGTTGGGGAGTGGCGCTTCCGGCTTCGCTGGTGTTGGTTCAGGTTGCTGGTGGAGTTTGACCTCTAAAAGCATGTTTCCCGCCGGAATCACATTCACCACGACACCGACAGCTTCCCCAGTGAACTGGTTGAAAACCTCCAAATCCAGTACATCGAGAACATGGTATTCATTCTCCCCCAACTCCGGGCGATCGCTTTCTGGAACTAATAGTATTGCACCCCGCAAGGCTTCGGCTTTTTCCCGGTTGTCCACGCCAGCCAGTTTGACGACATAGATCCCTTTATTGGGAACGTAACGCCCCCCTAATAATTCCACAGGTTGCGGCTGGCTATCATGCGATCGCTTTAACCAACGTTGTCCCGGTTTCTCGAAGCGTTCGGGAAAATCTGAATTAGGATAAACTCGTAATTCTCCTTTTAACCCTTGAGGAGCAACAATTTTACCAATTTCTAGCCAGTCGTCATTTGTCATTCGTCATTCGTCTTATGTCATTTGTTGATTTTCATGGTTCATTGGTAATCCTCTTCCCCAGCTCCCTCTGCTCCCTCTGCTTCGTATCTACGAAGCTGCTCAAGTATTTTTGCCGCGCTGCACTAGGTAGCCGCCGGTTCAACCGCCTGATCCATCAGTTCTCGAAACTGAATCACATCTTGACGGGGATCAGCATGAGTTACCTGAACATCCAAGCGATCGCCTAGTCTCACAGATCGCTTAAACCGCATCACCAACTCTAACCCTAAATCTTCCAACAGAATCAAGCCCAAGTTGTCGTGTTCGCGTAACCAACGCAGCATTAACGCTTGCCACACTTGATCCGGGTGACGCCGTAAATATTCCAATCCCCAATAGCGATTGGTTTGGCGTTCCACCATCGCGGCTTCTGATGCGGCTGTCGTCACGCCCTGCATAGTTTCTTGCAGGTATTGAGCCGAAAAGGGTAAAGGATCACCGCGCAGGTGGGCTTTTAGCTGAAAATGATTCAGCAAATCCGTATAACGACGGATAGGAGAAGTGACTTGGGTATAAGTTTCCAACCCCAAACCTGCATGACGCAGGGGAGAAATACTCATTTCACTGCGAGGCATACAGCGACGCATGGCACAGAAGCGCACTGGACCGGGGGGCAATACCAGCAGTTCTTCATCAGAGGGAAGTTCCGGCTGGGGTTGTCCGCGAAAGGGGAGAGGAATTTGATGGCTTTGACCATAGCGCCCAGCGACTTCCCCGGCTAGAATCATCATTTCTGCGACCATTAGCCGCGCTTGGGAATCTTCTAAAACCTGAATGATGATTTCATCTTGATCAAGAACTTTAATCACCGCCTCTGGCATGTGGATATTAATCGCACCCTGACTTGATCGCCATTCTTGGCGACGCTTTGCCCATTTCGCGATCGCGGCTATTTCCGGTTCAGCCTTCACCCCCAGTTCCAACATTTCATCTACGTCTTCGTAGGTGAGGCGATAGGTGGGTTTAATCAGACTTGGGTGAATCTGGTAGTCTTGAACACTGCCATCTTCATCCAGGATCACGCCAAAACTGAGTGATGGGCAGACTTGACCTTCAACCAAACTCATTGGACCCGTTGCCAGTTCCGGGGGAAACATGGAAATCATGCCCGTCGGTAAATAGAGTGTCGTACTGCGCCGTCGGGCTTCTCGATCCAGTTCGTCTTCGGGTCTAACTAAGCGGGTTGGATCAGCAATATGAACCCACAACTGCTCTCTACCGTCATCAAGTTGTTCTAAACTCAACCCATCGTCGATTTCTGAGGTACTCTCATCATCAACGGTGTATACC
>CAZNNK010000619.1:0-4607 GCA_964574085.1 uncultured Coleofasciculus sp. | reverse complement strand
CGCCAAGATAGTCTCAACATAATCGTTAACCGTTTGGGCTTGGGCTTCCCGTTGATCTACACTCCCATTCACTGGCGGTTGCACTTGCCCAAATAGAGGCGTACTGCCACCTTTTGAGGCAAAATGGTTATTAACCAGGGTAACCTTTTCTCCCTTAAATAGGAACTCAGCCGCCAGAGATTTCCGGCTGTCCTCAAATCCCGGATCTCCCACACCAATCCGTTCACCGGAGTTGGGAATCAGGTCTACGCGGTCAGGGTTATAAAGATAACCGACCCGAATATTACCGCCTGGTTGACCACCATCTTGATTATTCACTGGCGGGATATCAAAGAATTCATACTCCGCACCACCCGCAGTAATAATCGCATCAATTAAGGTTTGATAAGTTTGGCTAGCGTCAACTGTACCATCATTCGTCGATCCGGTATTATCTTGAATTTCCTGGAGGGCGATGATATCCGGCGTTTTCAGATTGTTAACAATTTGATTGGCGATCGCATCAAATTTACCCTCGGCGATATCCTCATCCCCATCCTCATCATTGGGGTCGAGATTCTCTACATTGAAGCTAGCCACAGTGAGTTGATTCTCCGTCCCGATCAAGTTAGTGACTTCCGGTTGTAACCCTGAAGAAGTCGGAGTAAACGCCTCGGTCGCCTTCACTTCAAAGTTGCCGAAACTGTAACCCACTACACCCGTAACATCACCCAGTTGATCACCGACCTTTACCGATGGTGAAAACCCCGGTAAGATATCATCATCAACCTGAATCTGAATCCGTTCGGGATTAAAGTCATCGGGACTAATATTAATCGTCCCTCGGTTACTTAATCCTGTCGCATTCACCCCATTATCGGCGACGGTGAAAATTTCGCCAAATCGGTTAATCGGACTAACAGCTAACGCATCTTGAACAGTGACTCGCATTCCTTCTAACGTTTCATAGAAGTCTATGCCATCTTCAGCCGGATCAAAGATGCTAAAGTTATCATTATCGATAATTTGATTCGGGGGAATGCGACCATTAGTTCCTAACAGAACGGCTGTTGGTAAAGCATTCCCTGTGGACAAGGTGGTAATTGTCGGATTACCGCTGATTTGAGTAATGGAAAGATTCCCCGTATCTGCGCCACCGGGAATAAATTCACTAACTGTCCCTTCCACGCGCAACTCGTCACCAAGACTGACAGTGGGTTGAGACTGGGTGAAGACAAAAATACCATCAGCGGTTAAATTATTACCATCCCCGGTGGCATCTTGCAGATAAAATCCATTCCGATCAATGGCTGTAACGATACCGTTGGTGATTACCGATTCACCCTCAAAGGGCGAAATATGACCTATACCTTGGATATCGTAAATGGGGATAATAGTCGGTGGTTGTGCAGTAACCCGTTGATTCACTGTACCCGGCGTGTTGAAGGCTTCACCCACAACGGGACTTCCACTGAAACCGGGAATTCCGGAACCGTCAAAGTCATTACGAACCCAATCGGTTACCGACTCATCCGTACTATTAACCAAACGAGATGCGCCGCCAGGGGTAAACGAAATCCCATCATAGCCAGGAGTTAAGACAACAGCCGAGTATGTGCGATCGCCACTGTCACCATCACTCACACCAATACTATCAGCAATCGTCGTCCAAGGGGTTAAATCCAGAACACCATCATCATCGGTATCCAAGTCATTCCCGGAACTCCCCGTAAAGTTCTCGACTAACAATAGTGTCTGTGTACCATTTTGAAACCTACCATTAACAAACCCCGTTGTCCACAAGCCATTGGCGTCTGTTGTGCCTAGGGAATTAACCGTGGTAATCTTACCCGGAGTTGATCCGCGATCGCCTTCAATTTGCAGTAGCGAATAATTGCTATAGTCGCTATTGGCGTCAGCGACAATTTCTACATATTCGTTGGTATCTGTTCCCGTGTGATTAAAGACAAACTCGTTAATCAGTGGCGTGGTGGGCGTACTATTATTACCAAAGCTTTGTCCTTGATTAATCCCATCAAACGTATCACGGGTTGTTTCCATCCAGGCAAAATCAGTATAGGTTGTCCCCGTTCCGGTCAGTTGTAAAGACGCACCAATCGGGGTACTACTTCCCTGAGAAACACCAATATCAATACTGGTCATTCCCGCTGCTACTCCGTCTACAGCCGTAAAACTGCCTTCATAGCTAAGAAACTGGACAACGCTACCATTATTATCCACCACAGCTATACCATCTGGGCTACCATTTTGAATCCCATTAGTCGGATAGTTGAATGTAACCGTACCCAAGCCATTATCTTGGTCAGGAATGACACCACTGAGAGAGGTTGTCGTGTAAACCAATCCATTCGCACCGTTATATAAAACGATACTCCAGTCTGTCAGGTCAATTCCTGCCAAACCCGCTAATTCAATCGCTTCACCAACATCTGTTCCGGTGTTGTCATAGTGAATCTCATTAATAAATACGTTAGCCATAATCGATTATTTCTCTCCCTGAATAATCCGGTAAATTATAAACACATATTAAGCTCAGTCAGTGTTTTTTCGCATTACCTCACTGGCTGGAGTAATCCCATTCAGGATTGACAAAAATTCTGGATATTTTCCTTGAGTAACACTCTTGACTCCCCATCGTTAATTATAGATATAACCTGATAGGAAAAAATCTTGATTAGTCAAGACAAGCGTATTTTATCCGACTGGGGTTTAAGAGGAGGTAAAGATAAATCTAAGAATCGGCTACTTTACCGAATCTTCATAGTCGCGGTATGGGTATCATGAGATTTAGATCAGATTCAGATACCCGACTTCTTAAAGAAGTCGGGTATCTCGCCCTAACAAATCGCAATCGCTATTATTTTTCTGGCTGACTTGGATCGCCTGGTGGTGGATATCGCCCTAGGGTTTGGGTAGCGAATATTAATCAATCTTTCTCGATTTCAGACTAATGCTGTAACTGTCTGCGTAAGTCCTGGGAAGCTTTTTCGGCTGGAGGGGAAGCCAACAAACCCCTAACCCGAATGGATTTTGTCTGACTCCTACGAATCAGTTACCTCAATAATTCCACAGCCAACTCGTCCACCAGCATTACCCGTAGGTTGACCAAAATCATCGGGTTTTTCATGAAGAATCACCGACCGATTCCCAATCGCATATTTCCCTTCAGTAAACGTGAGTCGATCAACCGTCATACTTTTTGTGGCAGTACCATCTTCAGCAATCATAATATTGCCTAAATCTCCCGCATGAGCATTCTCAAACCCATCTTCAGTAATTAATCCATGTTTGACATCATCTGGATTAAAATGACCGCCAGCCGCATTCCCTTGATCCGCACAACTACCCGATTCATGGATGTGGAAAGCACGTTCTCCTGATGGACCATTCCTCATCGCCACTTCAATCAACATACCGTCCGCCGTGTTAGTAAACTCAGCCTCTCCCAAGACTTCTGAGGGATCGGTTGTACTGTTGATGACGGCTGTGGCAAGATCGGCTTGTTGTTCGGTCACGGGTTGTTCGGTCACAGGTTCCTCCGTCACATTGTTGGCTTGCTGACAGCCGTACACGAACATCAGCAGCGTCGAAAAAAGTGCGATCGCGATAATTTTCAGGGGTTTATTAATCAAGTTCATTTCTGGTTAAGTTGCAATCGACTACAGATTCAATCAAATAAGTCAAGTTCAAGCTATTATTAATCTTCAGCGATTTCTTAAAAAATGTCAATTTCCATAGACTCCACCTGAGTTGCCCCAACGGGCGGTGAAAAGGTAAAAGTATCAGCAGCAACCACAGGCGATGGTACACGGCGAATAATTTGTTCCGTCATCTTAATATCCATTCCGTCCGCTTTCCCACTCATTTGGATCTGATTTACCGTTGCTGTATCCGGTTCCACTAGAACGGTGAACGTAAATCCAGCTTGGCTATCTTTATAGTTATAGCCATAGTACTCTTGCCCTTGTAAAGTTTGCCAACCTCCTTCTAAAGGAACATCTTCAACTTGAAAAAAAGATTCCAGCAGTTCAATAACATTGTCGGGGTCAACTAGCCCGTCAGCAAAGGCTTGCCTAAACTGGGCAGACATCTCTAGAAACAACATCGAAGAAAAGCCAATAAAAAAGCTATCATTTCCCTGGTCAAAATCTTCATAATCCCTAACCGCATATTGGTTTAATTCAGGGTTATAAATCCATACCTGCTGACCATCAGAAACCAGACGATACATCGGTTGGGCAAATCCGCCTGACTCCGGCGTGGAAATTTCAGTGCGAAACTGTTGGGGAGATTGGGCAATTGTTTTAACCAACACCGAAAATTGACCTGTAAAACCCTGTGCCTCAAAACTGAATTGCATTTCGGATTCAGTTTGATAGCGTCCGGCTTGAATAAAATTAGCAACCGTTTTGGCTAAAAGACTGACATCCAGTTCATCCGTCAAGGGACGACTCATTCCCGACGCCGGGTTCGACTGGGTAAGTTGATCTGACGTTTCATGCCATCTGGAAAAATCAACATCAAACCTAACCCCCCAGCCCCCTTCCCGGCGGAATTCAAAGCCTCTCTCCTTGCAGGAGAGAGGTTTGGAGAGAGGTTTTCCAGAT
>CAZNNK010000618.1:0-4614 GCA_964574085.1 uncultured Coleofasciculus sp. | reverse complement strand
ATCTGATGACGCTCACTCAGAGCCTTGAGTAAGTTAAAGGTTCTAACCTCAGTTCCGCCGTTAGTGGGTGGATAAGGAAATGTGGCAGAGAGGATGAGGATTTTCATAACGCTTCAAATTCCCCCCAAAATGGTCATAAATTCGGTTTTATCGGAATTAATCACGAATTGAGATGGCATTTATTAAAATTGGCTAATGGATTATATCGATTTCATTAAACAGTTTTACCTTATTATATAAACATTGTAAGGTTTTAATCATAAATTATTTATATAGATAATTTATCGTTAATTTTCGATCACAAATTATTGACAGGCTGTTCCTTGAGGCGGATATCTTCAAGGGAAATTTAAGCTAACAAATGACCCCTCCCTAACCCTCCCCTTGTCAAGGGGAGGGAACTCGAATCCCTTGGGTTATACTAAATCGGCTTTTGTTATCCTCTTTATCCCTGGAAAACTTTTTCCTTCTACCCCTTGGAGTCCTCTGCCCTCTGCCCTCTGCCTTATTCCAACCCCGGATTGAGGATGACTTGTTCATAAAGCTGGGCGGCTCGCTCCCATGTATATTGATTCTCAATAAACTGGCGTCCATTTTGTGACAATTCCTGCCTCAGTTGAGACTCTTCAAATAAGCGAGTTACGGCATCAACATACTCGGAAACCGAATTTGCCCTCAATGCTCTCAATGGTACATTAGGACGATCAACCTCTAGTCCTTCCAACCCGCGATCGCTTCCCACTACAGGTACGCCTGCCGCCATCGCCTCCAGGGTTTTGTTCTTGATCCCATACCCCGTTCGCATCGAGACGACGCATACCGTGGCTTGATGTAAATAGTCTGCCATCGAAGGCACCCGCCCGGTTACTGTAATTCCAGGACGATTCCCCAGCGCCGATACCTCAGGGGTGGGACGTGCGCCAACCAGAGTGAGCGTTGTGTCGGGATACCGTTCTTGAATCGCGGGGAATACCTCTACACTTAAAAACGTCACCGCATCAATATTGGCTAAATTATCCATCGCGCCGATAAAAATCAAGCCATGTCCACCGGGATCAACGGTTCGATAGGGGAATTGGCTAAAGTCTACACCATTGGGAATCACAGCAATCTGACTGGGGGGATTATAGGATTGAATCTGTTGGCGATCCTCATCCGTTGTCACTACAATATGGGAAAACTTATCACAGTAGCGCTGTTCATAGCGATACAGGAGAGGCAGATTCAAGCGATCGCGCCAGAGATTCTCACTTGTACCCGTTTGCAACTGATTGCGACAGGAACCATACACCGAACTGTGAATATTGACAACTGTTCGCAGTTGTTCGCGAAACTCCGGACGCACATAAATTTCGTTAACGCTATGTTCGCAGGTAATCACATCAACGTTATTCTTCTTGACACACTGATCAACCCAATCCTGTAATTGTGGAGAATATATCGAGAGGACACTGGGAGGAATCCCCTGCTGTAAAAACTGACCGAAGCGCTGTAACTTGCCCAACAATCCTCCCTTCAGACTGGAAGTTGTGGGACGGGGAAAAACGACCAACTCAGCCACCCATTCTCGTAATGCTTCAATGTCAGCATCAGTTACATCATCAGCGCGTTGAGTGAGTAGGGTAATCTCATGTCCAGTGAGATGTTTGAGTAAGTTAAACGTCCTCACCTGAGTCCCTCCTTGGGTTGGGGGATAGGGGAACGTAGAAGAGAGCATCAAAATTTTCATGGGTAATGGGTGAGGGTTTAAGGCATGTATACAAAACGTAACCTATTTTAGTTTTGATCAAGCCTGTAGAATAGCAATAATTCTTCCCTCAAAACCTACTCTATCAATTGGGTAAACTGATATGGGATCATCTACCTCGATAAACGCCAAACTTCGAGCAGCCAAGCTACGGCAATGGCTTCCAATTAGCTTAATCGGATTAATCGCCGCAACCCTCTACCTTTACCAACTCGCAGAAGAAGGATTCTGGATTGATGAACTCACCAGTGTTACCGACATTCAAACGGGACGGGGATTACCGCCGAACAACCTAGTTCGTCCCCTCTATTATATGCTGCTGAGTATTTGGATACAGGTCAGCAATCATGATGCTTGGCTGCGAGGATTATCCGTCCTTTTTGCGATAACCAGTGTTTTCCTTGTCTATCAGCTAGGTCGTCGTTTAGCAGGAGAAGCAGAAGGCTTAATCGCTGCCCTCATCTTGGCACTTTCACCCCTCTTCATCAATCACGCTCAAGAAGTACGCATGTATGCTATGAGTACTTGCTTGGGGTTAGGCGGTACCGTGGCGTTGACATACGCCCTGATGAGAGAGCCAGGGAAGCGTCCCAGTTTGGCGTCAATGGCTGGATGGGCAGGTTTGCGACTCTTAGCCATATTGACGGTGCCGCTTAACCTGACGTTACTGATACCGGATGTCCTGTTGGTGGGATGGAGATTCCGCAATCAACGTGCGGTGTTGTTCGATTTTGGCAAATGGCTACTGCTGATTGTGGTTTTGTGGTCGCCAGGTGTATTGTCTGTCGTTCACATGGCGTCTCCTTCATCCTCTTATGCCCAGCAAGGACATGTTGCGGGCAGACGAGCCCCACATTTGATTGATGTTGTCCGCACCTTGAAGTTTTTTACAGTTTGGCCCTTCTCGGTGCAGTCGAATGCGATCGCCGCCTGGTTTTACAAGCTATTTACGGGACTATTGGCGGGCTTATTAGGTGCGGCGCTGATCAAAAATAAACATCACAATTCATCAAAGCTGTTTTGGGTTGCAGCCTGGGCATTTATACCACTCGGCTTAATCTTTGCGTTTTCCTATATCTCAATGTCCCTGTGGGTAACCCGCTATTTGTTATTTGTCAGCCCTTACATTTTCATCCTACTGGCAGCAGGTTTGATCAGAGTGTGGCGTCAGTGGCGAATCGTGGCGATAGCCATTGCTTTAGCCTATACAATAGCCGTTGTCGGTGGATTGGTGCGCTACTATACCGTTCAAGATCGACCCAATTATAAAGCCGTTGTCCAAGTCATTGACAACAACGACCAACCGGGTGATGTAATTATTTGGTCGATGTATTATGACAAGGCGCTAGCCCATTACTATCACGGTTCTGCCCCAACTCATCAACATATCCTGCCTAAAACTTTAGAGAAATCCGATCTAGAACAGTTGGTGAGTGACTTACCACCTATTGAGTCGCGCTTTTGGTTTGCCACTCAAGTATCTTCCCAGAGTTCTCCACTATTAGAGACATTCCTGGCAGAAAACTTCGATATCCTCACCCATAAGTCATTTGCTCAGAAGTTAAACAATGATGGAAGCATGGATGTTTTCTTGTTGAGTCCGCGTTCTACGGATATTGAGACAAATGATCAATGACAGACAAATGACCATGCACTTTTATTGTGCCGAATTTTGCTGAGCTTGAACCATCATCCGCACAACATCAGGCATTTTATACTGAGCTTGCCATCCGAGTTTTTCTCTGGCTTTGGCAGGATTCCCCCGACTGACCGCTAAATCGGTCGGTCGGAACAAACTCCTATCCGTGATCACATAATCTTGCCAATCCAAGCCGACCGAATCAAAAGCCGCTACCACAAACTCTTCTAAGGTGTAACTCTCTCCTGTGGCAATCACATAATCATCGGGTTCTTCTTGTTGCAATATTTTATACATTGCCTCGACGTATTCCGGTGCCCATCCCCAGTCGCGTTTAATGTCAACATTGCCCAGATAAAGCTTTTCTTGGCTACCTTGGGCAATGCGAGACACGGTTGCAACAATCTTTTGGGTTACAAATCGTTGGGGTCTCAGGGGAGATTCGTGATTGAACAGAATACCGGAACAAGCAAACAACCCGTAAGCTTCCCGATAGTTTGCCACTTGCCAAAATGCCGCAGATTTTGCTACCGCATAAGGGCTTCTGGGGCGAAATGGAGTGGTTTCATCCGCCGCTTCTGTGCCAATATCGCCAAAACATTCACTCGACCCCGCATTATAAAATTTAATTGGCTCACCCGTAAACCGAATCGCTTCTAAAAGATTTAATGTCCCAATAGAAATACTTTCTAGGGTTTCTACGGGTTGTTCAAACGACAATCCCACCGAACTTTGTCCCGCCAAGTTATAGACCTCATCCGGTTGGTTTTTCATCAGGACTTGCAGCACACTGCGAAAATCAGTGAGGGCGGCGGATTCTAGTTTCACTTGGTCACGGATACCCAAACGAACTAGATTCTGAAAGGAGGACATTTGAGCATCCCGTGATGTACCACAGACGCTATACCCTTCGTTGAGAAGTAATTTGGCTAAGTAAGCGCCATCTTGACCCGATACGCCACAAATTAGTGCTTTTTTCATGATTTATCATTTGTCAGTGAATAGTGAATAGGGAATAGGCAATAGGCAACAGGCAACAGGCAACAGGCAACAGGTAATAGGCAACAGTGTAAGGTAGAGTTTTGAGTTAACTCACGACTCCCTCATCTCCCCCAGCTCCCCCAGCTCCCCCAGCTCCCTCATCTCCCTCATCTCCCTCATCTCCCTCATCTCCCTCATCTCCCTCAGCTCCCCCAGCTCCCCCAGCTCCCCCAGCTCCCCATCACCC
>CAZNNK010000617.1:0-4618 GCA_964574085.1 uncultured Coleofasciculus sp. | reverse complement strand
GGGTTCCACGTTGTTTATTTTGAGTCGAGTGATGACTTGGAAATGGGAGATGTGGATATTGCCGATGTGTTACTGGCGATCGCACGGCGGATTAGTCAGAGTTTAGCAGATGTGGCGATCGCAGAACCCCAGGGATTGAAGCAGTTGCTCAAACGCACGGCAGAATTGTTGCAGACGGAGTATGATTTATCGGAGGTGGAGTTAGGCTTGCCGAAAATGCCAGGGGTTCCCGATGTGAAAGTGAAGGCAGATAATAAAGGGGCGTTGTCTTTGGCGTTCGGGATTGGTAAGATTACGGCTAAAGCACGAGCGGATTCAGGGTTGCGAGAACGGCTGAATCAGTTTCTGGGACCGAAGAAAGCTGAGTTATTAGCGGCGATTAATCAGGAGTTAATTGAACCTGCGATCGCGCAATTGCAACAGCAGGGAAAACGGGGATTAGTTGTGATTGTGGATAACTTGGATCGGATTGAGGGTGAAACGAAAGGCTGGGGGAAATCCCAACAGGACTATATTTTTATTGATCAGGCAGAATATTTGCAAAAGTTTAACTGTCATCTGGTTTATACCATGCCCTTGGCGTTAAAGTTTGCCGATGGGTATGCGCGGTTAACCCAGCGATACAAGGAAGAACCCAAGGTTTTGCCTATGGTACAGGTGCAGCAGGTGGATGGGAGTGACTGTGAGGAGGGAATGAGATTGCTGCGACAGATGGTTCTGGCGCGGGCGTTACCGGATTTGGACGAACAAGGGCGGTTAAATCGGGTGAATGACATTTTTGACCATCCGGAGAGTTTAGACCGCTTGTGCCGCGTCAGTGGGGGTCATGTGCGGGATTTATTACAACTGTTGATCCAGTGGTTGAAGAAGGATCTCAAACAAGGGCGGTTGACTCGGGAAACGTTGGAGGGTTTGATTCGTAGCCGTCGCAATGAAATGACGCTTACCATTGATGATCACGAATGGGGGTTATTGCGAAAAGTTCGGGAACGGAAGAAAGTGAGTGGGGATGATGGGTATCAGAAATTAATTTATAGTCGGCTGGTGTTTGAATATCGCGATCGCGGCGAGTCTTGGTTTGATATTAATCCGGTTTTGGCAGACGCCAAGGAATTAAGGTAATAGTCATTGGTCTTATGTCAAGAGTATCATTTACATCCATCCTATGCCTCAGTCACCTATCTGTACAACCGTTGAGTTATTTTGCGGGATTGGAGGATTCCGGATAGCAGCGGATCAGAGAAATATAGCCACAATCTGGGCAAATGATCGGTGTCCGAAAGCCTGTCAAGTATACCGCGATCGCTTTGGAGAGACATCATTATATCCCGGTGATATTTATCAACTCGTTGATGAAATTCCTCCTCACGATCTGTTGACGGCTGGTTTTCCCTGTCAACCGTTTAGTAGTGCTGGCAAAAAAAAGGGAGTACGAGATCCACGCGGTCATATTTTTCAAGTAATTATTGATGTCTTGCAAAAACACAAGCCCAAGTTTTTTATCTTAGAGAATGTTAAACGCTTGCTGTCTATGGAGGAAGGGACGCATTTTGCCACGATACTCAATGAGTTAGCGCATTTGGACTATACGATAGAGTGGCGTTTGATCAATGCCATGCATTTTGGTTTACCCCAAAATCGTCAACGAGTTGTCATCCTGGGAACCTTAGAAAACGATACAAAGGATGATGTCCCGCAGATCAGACTTGCCTCAACTGAAAATATTGCTGAGTTATCAGATTCAACGTTTCAAACCCTGACTAACATTGAACAATGGACAACAATAAACGACCATAGTAATAGATTTCCAACTTGGGGATTAGCAAAAACAGGTCGTTTTTGGGGCTACAATTTTGCCCAATTTTATCCAGTTGCACCGATTGTCCCATTACGGGCAATTCTTGAGTCAGATGTCGATTGCCAATTTGATTTTACTGAGTCCACTTTAGACCGTTTACAAAATAGTACCCCAGTAAATGATTTCGTTCAAGGTGTACAAATTCTCTACAATCAAAGTGGAGGAGCGCGAATGGGTTACACTGTATTTGGCATTGATGGTGTTGCACCCACGCTTACTTCAACAACGAGTCGGCACTATGAGCGTTATAAAATTGGCAATCAGTTTCGCCGTCTGACTAATGTAGAATATGCTCGCATTCAAGGCTTTCCGGATGAACATTGTGCGGGGATATCTATCTATGATCAATATGCTCTTTTCGGAAATGCCATCCCTCCGGTTATGGCGGGGTGGGTTATGGACTGTATCTTAGACAATAAGATTGTCCAGCTAAAAACACCTAAATTTGAGCAATTATCACTTTTTTCTATGACCGATGCTTTCTAAAGAAGAATTACGCACCATATTAAGGGAATCACTGGATACAACAATTCAGGACGTTAATCGCGCTCTAAATGGAGAAAACACGGAACAATTAGCAGATGGATTAACTCGTGTGGGACGAGGTGGAAGACTGCCCCAATGGTATGAGCAGTTACGAACTCAGCATACACTGCCTAATTTAGATGGTAAGACAATTGGTAGTGTTATTGAAATGTTGTTAATCGCGGTACTCGAAAAAATTATATTTCAAGGTATTGAGATACCGCCATTACGGGTTAATCCAGCGCGAGGAGTGGATTTTCCGGATTTGGATTTGGGAATTAAATCCCCTTCAGAAAACTACTGTACCAGCGAACCTTTTTTCTCTGCTTATGAAAGATTACTCGGTTCTGAGTATGATGTACTGGTTCTACTTACTGACTACCAAACTGCTAAGAAAAAGCCACCCTTGAGACTGCAAATTATTAAATTTAAGTACCTGTATAAAACCCAGCTAGCGGATTATCGACTTTGCCAAATTGCTAAAAAGCATCGGGAGTGGTTGGTCACAGAAAATGAATCTTGGGCAAAAAAGGTGTTTCGATTTCTAGCTTATGTGAATCAAAGTGACTGGCGTGCCAAACAACTCCTGCGTTTGCTGGACTGTCTTCAGGATGCGACATCGGTACACCGTTATATTCAGCAGGCTGATAAAGATTTTCAGAAAATTAATGAAAAACGCATTGCCAAAGATGCTGAACCCATTCCCAGTTCAGATATTGAATCGTTACAAAAAATAAACTCTATTCAGCCGTTTTATCTGGGTGTTATTGATGCGGCTGATAACTGGGTGATCGAGATGCAGAAGGATTTGGCGCGATTCCCTAATAGCAATGAGTGGTCACGTCTTTTAACCAGTCCGTTGGATGGTCAAATTGGCATGAGTCCTGCGTTGCAGTGGCGATATAATTTCAGTCGCGTTTTTGGCATGACTTTATCTTGATAAGGAATACAATGAAGTTTCTATTATCATTGGTTATTCGTCATTTGGTTTTAAGGCAAACCGTTCTAACAATTGCTCACGGGAAAGGGTAGTTAGTAGGGACATTAATTGTTGAAAAGGTAATTGTAACATTGATGCGATCGCACTGGCTAATTCTGGGTCAAGTTCCCCAAATCGCACTCGCAGGAAGTTTTCCGCCATTTGGCGTTGTCCTTCCAGTCTGCCTTCTTCTAAAGTTTCTTCTTGCCATTTTAAGTAAGCGGGTGATAAGTTCATGAGCAATTCCCTGTCCTGTTCACTTAAATTGTCGCTTTCGTTGATCGTGATACGCCAGTTGGCTAGAATCTGTAAAATTGTCTGTCGATAGGGGTTTTGTTGGGGTAAAGCTACCAATTCATTAATTGCTTGTTTCTGAGTTCCGCGTTTTCCCAGAACCCTTAACCATAGTGTATCTTCAGTGACGGGCAGTTGGTTGAATCTTCAGTGACGGGCAGTTGGTTGAATCTTCAGTGACGGGCAGTTGGTTGATGGCGATTAATCCTGTTTTCAGAAATTTTGCCATAAAGTATACCCCTTCTCCCCAGTCTTCTGAGGGATGGAGTTTGGCACCAAATCCGTCTAATAATCTTGGGAAGAGGGTGAGAGAATCCACAAATGGGGCCAATCGGTTTCAGGAAATGAAGTCCGTTCTCGTCTGGCTTTTCGCCGCATTTCACTGCGTACTGAGTTTAACTTGCTTTGGCAGTCGAGTACCTCGGCGGGGTTGGGTGGATTGCGGAAGGGTTCTAGTAGACAGGCGGTTGTTGCCATTCGCCCCAGTAATCCCAGGTTTTCGGCGGCGGTTGCTGGTGATGGGGTTGGTACAAACCAAACATCCACTTGGCGGATTTCGGGGGATATTTCGCGGCTGGTTTCGACGTTTCCTAGAGGGGTTAGTAGTTCCTCTAGGTATTGCTTGGCAAATTGATCGTGAGGTTTTCGTGTCATTCAAGTTTAAGATAATGTTGCTTAGAATTTTAGGATAAGTGTTGAAGCGATGATGGCGCTAAAGCGCCTACTACGAACGAACTACTACGAACGAAACGATGTCGCAGCTACCTGATATTACACCGCAGAATCAAACGGAACTTGAGGAACTGGCGTTGACGCTGGATGCTTTTCAGGGTCAGTTTTTGCTGGTTTTTGCCCGATGTAATTATGACAGAGTGCGATCGCGTCTGATTCAAGTCCTTCAGGATTCGTGTCCGGTGGAGATTCGCACGATTACGCTGAACCCTGATGATACGGCGCTGTAT
>CAZNNK010000616.1:0-4625 GCA_964574085.1 uncultured Coleofasciculus sp. | reverse complement strand
CCTGTCTTTTAAGTCTTACCTAAACCCCAATCTTAAAAAACCTACCCTTGTGAGCTCACCCCATCTCCCCATCTCCCCATCCCTCGTCAAAATCCGCTATCCATAACGAGTTGATCCGTAACTTGTAGAGCATAGTGCCAAATTAAATAACCTTGAGGATTCAGGTGCAAGCCGTCGGTACTCAATTCCATTTTCAGATTGCCTTCCGTATCGGCAAATAGGGGATAGAGATCCAGGTAAATGGCATCTTCCGCCTCCGCGATCGCTTTCAATCGCTGATTAATCTCAACGATACGACGATTGGGGATTTCCAGGAGGCGATCGCGCCCTTCCCAGGTGGCGTTTTCCCCACTATGGGGCAAAATCGATTGGACGATAATTTTGGCTTCAGGATGATTGCGCCGCAGGTAGCGAATAATCAGCCGTTGGTTGGCTAAAATCGTCTCATCTCGGATGCCTCGAATCACGTCATTGATGCCAATCATCAAAAAGATGATATCGGGCTGGGTTTGATCCAACACATCCAAGCGATTCAGCAATCCGGCTGTGGTTTCGCCAGAAATTCCCTGATTCAGCCAGGTTCGTTGCGTGGGTAGCATTTCATTGGGAAACCAGAGACTGATGGAATCCCCCAGCAGTATGGCTAAATTCTCCGGTTTTTGCTCCACCATCACTTGAGCTTCTCGCTCCAGCAGCGCCACCCACTGCTGGTAATTGAACTGGTGGCGGGGTCCGAGTTCAGGGATAGGGGTAGGGGTTGCTTCTGCGTCTGGAGTCGCATCAGTGGCTAGAGACTGGCTCACCGCAGATGGGATAGCTCCTTGGTACTGGCGCAGCAATACCCCCGCGATCGCTAGCACGAGTACGCCATTGACAGCGAGGGAGAACACCGCCCAAGTTGGAAAGCTTTTCGAGGTTATGGACACTTGTCTAGATTCAGCATCGGCTCTCTCATCAGATTGTAGTTCTATTCCACTGTTGCCGATCATAAAAACCATGACAAAGGGGCAATTCATGAATTGCCCCTACAGGATGTTATTGGCAATTAACTAGCTTCCGTCTAACCAGAAGCGCTCCCGTTAAACTTCTGAGCCGCGAGGAATGTCAGCTGTACTACCACTGACGCTACCAAAGGAGCTACTGGTCAACACATCGGATTCCTTAACAAATCCACTGTAGGCTTCCATTCCATGTTCGCTAATATCCAAGCCATGGATTTCTTCTTCGGCGTGTACTCGTAGTCCCGAAGTTGCTTTCAGGGCTAGCCAAACAATGGAGCTAAATGCAACGGTGAAACCGCCTACACAGAGGATACCTAATAGTTGATACCCCAGTTGATTGGCACCACCGCCGAAGAAAAGACCTGCATCGCGGTCAAATAAACCAACGGCAATGGTTCCCCAAATCCCATTGACTAAGTGAACGGAAATTGCACCCACGGGGTCATCAATATGGATATTGTCAAAGAAAGACACTGCAAAAACCACGATAATCCCTGCAATCAAACCAATAATGACTGCTGACAGATAGCTGACATTGTTACAGGGGGCGGTGATTGCCACTAAACCGGCTAAGATGCCGTTGATAATCATCGAAAGGTCAGGTTTTCCGTCTTTTAACCAAGAGGTAATTGTGGCAGAAATACCACCAGCAGCAGCAGCGAGGTTGGTTGTTACCGCAATGTAGGGAACTTCGGCATCGGCAGCAAGTTGAGAACCCGGGTTAAACCCAAACCAGCCGATCCACAGAATTAAGCATCCCAGTGTGGCAATACTCATATTGTGACCGGGAATTGCATTGATCTGACCGTCTCTATATTTTCCCTCACGGGGTCCAAGAAAGGCAGCTCCCATTAACGCCGCCCAACCACCAACCGAGTGAACCACGGTTGAGCCAGCAAAGTCAGAGAATTTTCCATATAACCAACCCGACTCACTCCAGATCCAATGTCCGGTAATGGGGTAGGAGACTCCGGTGATCAGAAGACTGAACACGAGAAAGTCAACAAACCTAATCCGTTCTGCAACTGCACCCGAAACAATCGTGGCGGCGGTGCCAGCGAAGGCAGCTTGGAACAGGAAAAATACAGGTATGGGTAAACCTTCAGGAAATGGAGCAAGTCCATAAGTTGCATCGCTACCACTTAAGAAAAATCCACCTAAACCAATAACTCCACTCAATCCACCTCCTGTACCAAACATGAAGGCAAACCCAATTGCCCAAAATGCAATGGTTGCTAGGGCAAAGACAATCAGGTTTTTGGAGAGAATATTAACTGCATTTTTCTGACGACAGAATCCGGTTTCCAGCATCCCGAATCCGGCATTCATGAAGATCACCAGAATCGCCGCAATCAACACCCAGATAGCGTTTAACGTTCCCTGGAGTTGGGCAACGGCATCAGCGTCAACCGCTTCAGATTGAGCCACGGCTGCTGTATTCCAAACCACGACAATAATCGCCGTTAGCGGAATACAAGCCAGCCAGTAGGGAGAAAAGGATCTGGCTATGGTTTTCAAGGGATCAAAATAGGAAGAATCCCAGAAGGAGGGGGAAACTCCTGGTAAATCAACTTGTCTAGTTTTAGGGGGAGACTTTTTTCGGTCGAAAGTTTTCTCGAACGTTCGTCTAGACATCATTTCGCTCTCTTTCCTGTTTTTCTGGTGGAACACATCCTAACATTGAGCTAAGAAGCGGTAAATAAAGTCATTGGAAGTATGACGTAGAAGAGGGGGTAAGTATCTGAGTATGACAGAACTCCGCGCCTATTTTCTTTGGTTTACTGCCAGCTTTTAAATAGTGCTGCCTGATTAAGGAATCGGGAGTTTTGGAAGTTGGCGTGTCTACGTTAGACAAAACCCTACAAATAAGTTGCCAGATAGTCAAGAGCCTCAATTCTTCTCAATAACGGGGTTCGTTATCTTTACGAAATTTTCAAATCTTCGATTTTTTGGCTGGAGATTTCTGTAACAAAATATACTTTTTGCTGGGATAAACTTTAAAATATATTGCGGTAGCCCCCTCGCTCAGAGCTTTTTTCATCAAGACTTGGGTCAACCTGTCATCAGCTTGGCAGTCTGAGTTGACAATTTTTGATGGGAGAGCGGACTGACTTTTGATTGTGCCTAAGCCTGTTGATTTGACAATAATGAAGATTCGAGTCAGACTAGCAATTTACGTCTCTCAAATAACTGATTAATTCAGAAAAATTTCTTGGAAGTTAAGTTTTGCACAAACGTTACCATCCATAGGCACAAGAAAATCCCTAAACCCACCCCGACAAACTAGGTTCCCTGGAGCAAGCGCGTTTGGTTAAAACTTAATCTACGACATTTGTGATAAATATTGCTGATATCCCGACTTTTCTAGCGCCGCTTGCTTATCCATAACGGATTGGGTTAAAGTCTGGCGATACTGTTGCACTCGTTCAAGTAACTCCGGTTGCTGGGATGCCAAAATCTGCACGGCTAACAACCCGGCATTTTTCGCATTGCCAATGGCTACGGTAGCGACAGGGATTCCACCTGGCATCTGTACAATCGAGTAGAGGGAATCTACCCCTTGTAAATGGCGAGTGGAAACAGGAACGCCAATGACGGGTAATGGTGTCAGAGACGCCACCATACCGGGTAAATGAGCCGCCCCTCCCGCTCCGGCGATAATCACCTTGAGTCCACGCTGATGAGCAGTTTGGGCGTAGTCTACCATACGTTGGGGAGTTCGGTGCGCCGAAACGATCGCGACTTCACAGGCTACCTCGAACTCTTCACAAATTGCGATCGCACCCTGCATCGTGGGCAAATCGGAATCACTGCCCATGATAATACCAATTTGTCTTATGTCATTTGTCATTTGTCATTTGTCCTTTGTCCTTTGTCCTTTTTGCCTGTTCCCTGTTCCCTATTCCCTGAATTAAAATGACGCAGGATTAAGTAAAGAACATGATTATTATTAATTCACGAGTGTCAGGTTATCAAGGGTTGCAACAGATCAGGGTTGATCCTGAGGGAAAAATTTCCGCGATCGCATCCATGACTGATCACCCTCCAAATACTGATACACTTGATGTTACAGGCGATTGGCTCTCCTTAGCTGGGGTCGATTTACAGATTAATGGGGCGCTGGGTTTGGCGTTTCCGGATTTGACGCTGGGGGATAGCCAAAAATTACAGCAAATTTGCCAATTTTTGGGGAATCAGGGGATTGATGGATTTTTACCCACCTTGGTAACCACCTCGATTGAGAAAATTCAACAATCGCTGGCGGTGATTGCGGATTTTTTAACCACCGCTTCCGATCAGGCAGGCATGGCGCAAATCTTGGGGGTGCATTTAGAGGGACCTTTTCTACATCCTCAAAAGCGAGGAGCGCATCCTCAGGAATATTTATTACCATTAAACTTAGAAAATGTCAAGCAAGTTTTGGGGGATTATGGCAAACTGGTTAAAGTGATGACGCTAGCGCCGGAGTTAGACGAGACAGGTGAGGCAATTAGTCATTTGCGTTCTTTAGGAATTACCGTGAGTTTAGGTCATTCCCAAGCAACGGCGGCTGAGGCGGAGGAAGCCTTTGCCTTGGGTGCTTCAATGGTGACTCTCGCTTTTAATGCGATGCCGGGTTTACAC